>NZ_SZVX01000026.1:0-49007 GCF_007210685.1 Dickeya sp. ws52 | reverse complement strand
GATTAACTGGCAACGCAGAGAGCCGGAGGCGCACTGGCTGGTACCGCTGAAGGCAAACACGACATACCGAATACTGGACACGTTCAGCGAAGGTGACCATCTGGTGGAGATGCAGGTCTCACCCCAGGCTCGAAAGCTGGACACTACCCTGCCTGAATACTGGCAGGCCCGGCTGATAGAGTGCGAAGAGGGCGCGGGAGATTACAAAGGTTTTATCACCTCGCTGACGGAGCCGGGGTCGTATCCGGCAGAGGCTCTGCGTTATGTCTATCAGGAGCGCTGGAGTATAGAGAATGGGTACGGCGAGCTGAAACAGTTCCAGCTGAGCACGGCCACGCTGCTGCGAAGCCAGAAAACGAGCGGAATTTACCAGGAAATCTGGGGGCTACTGACAGCCTATAATCTGATCAGAGTGGAAATGAGTCAGATAGCGCGGGAAGCCAGGGTCCCCCCGCTGCGGATAAGCTTCGTGATGGCGATGAGGCTGATTCAGGATGAGCTCATCTGGTGCTCGCTGGGAAAACCGGGGACAATCCCGACAAAGCTGAGAAAGATGCGGGAGAATGTGAAGCAGTTCATCCTGCCGGAAAAGAGAAAACGGCCCAAAGCGAGGGCCGTTCGGATCTCAAAAACCCAGTATCCCGTTCACTCAAAACACCTTAAGTGAACGGTGTTAGCCTTCGGGCGGCTTTGTTGTTTTGCAGGAAGAGTTGCGGGGGTAAATCGCGTTGGCGTTTATGCCGACAACCATCCTTTCAGGATATTAACCAGCACCGGTGCGTAAGGCTCCAGCCTGCCGTTTTGCGGGGAACTGAAATCATTAATAACGGCTCTTAGCAGATCGTCGTCTTCCAGCCCTTCATTAGGATCGATACCGTTAGCCCATAACAGGCTATCGATAAATTTTTTGCGTGCCTCAATCAGCTTTTTGTTATTCGTTTCATGATCACCCAGGTTTAGTACCTTAATGGCCCCCTGCGCGCGTGCTGTCTTGCCTTCGACGCGCCCGCTAATCATAAATTGCAATTCGGTTTCGCATTCCGCCATGAGTGGGGTCAGCGAAAACGGCTGTGAACCGTGGGCGGCGTCGCACTGATTTGGCGTGGTACAACTGGCGACGATGTTGGTGAAATCAAGGCTACGGCGAGGCGCCAGTTTTCGTGCCTGTACATGCTCGTTCATGGTGTCGTTGTTATCACCGCTGATCGGTTTGCAGCAATAAGCGCACAGGTAAAACTGCTCTTTGACGCAGGCATCGCGGATGTCTTGCCGCTCGGTTTCGGTCAAATCGTCATACCGGCCTGTGGGGTTGGCGCGTTTCCAGCCTGTCAGGCTGGCAGGTTCGGTGCCTTTAGTGATTTCTCTCACCGCGTAACTCCTGTTTGCGCAGTAATAGGCGGGCTTTGGTCAGTTCCAGATTGGTGGCGGGCAACTCCGCGGTCAGTTCATCCAGCAACGCTTTGGCTTGCGTTAATTGCTGGCGCTGGATCATGTCCAGCAGGTCACCCAATTTTTCTGCGATTCGTGCGTTACGGATATGCGTATCCATCACTTCAAGTAAGACGCTGTTGGCATCCTGACCGTATTGGGATGGCACTACGGTCAATTCGCCGTTATCCAGTGAATACACCAACACATCCTTGTAATCGCTGATCACCAGCGGCGAGTGAGTGGTCAAAATAAATTGGCAGTGAGGGAAGGTGGTAGTGAGCCGTTCGATAATGCTGCGCTGCCACGACGGGTGCAGGTGCATATCCACTTCATCGATCAGCACAATACCTTGGCCGTGCAGCGGGTTGTCCAGCGCCGGGTTCATTATCGCCAGACGACGTGCGATATCACCCACCAGCGCCATCAGCGATTTTTCGCCCTGCGACAGTTGCAGCACGTTAAAGGCTTCACCGTTTTTATCGACCGACATATATAGCCGGGGTTTACGCCGCACACGTAAATTAGAAAAGTTTGGCATAAAGGCTGTAATGGCTGAGCGTACAGCTTTAAGCTGTGAGTCTTTTGACGCGCTTTCTATTTCCCGGATAAGTTGTAATGCACTCGAGATTTTTTCAAACTCACTTTTAATTCCTTTAAAATTACTTGGATCCATTTTTTCTAATCTACCTGGAGCATCGTCAATATAATTGAGAATATCTGAAACCCTTTCAGGGTCTTTCTCCATTATTTTTAATAATGCCAATGGCATACCATCTTCGTTTTCAATATCTTCCCGCTCACGAAACCATTCGAAAAAACGCCGGAAATCCACTCCCTGATTCAGCGCGTTGTCATATCCATCTATTTGTTGAAAATGGTGTTTATTTCTTATTTTCAGCGGAATATCCAGCACGCTGCGTTCGACCGGATAAAAGGCGATTAACGGCAGGCTGCTTTGTTGATCTTGAGTCAAGGCAGTACGATAGCGATCGGCAAGTGTGGTGAGCGCATTAAGCTGGCTGGCGTGCTGCCCTTTTTTGCCGCTGCGGGCTTTTGCCAAGGTCCAATGGTATTCAGCATCGTTGTCGGCAGCATGGCCTGAGCGCGGAGGAGTATCTTGTGCCATGACCTCAATCGCGGCGGAAGTCTGCCCGTTGGTGATGGTATCTTCACTAATAACGCTGCCGCTGCCTTTTTCACTACGCACCCGCGCTACCAGCCAACTGAGCGAGGTTGCCAGCGCCTGCAAAATAGAGGTTTTCCCGGCGCCGTTATTGCCGACCAGCACCGTTACATTGGAAGGATAATCAGCCGTTGGCGCGATGAGAGCGTCGAGAGAGGTAAAGCGCCCGACATGGTGCAACCGGAATTGCTTTATTTTCATCATCCATTCCTTAATCAGACGTTAAGTCGCCTGCGCAGTGTACAAATCTTCTGGCAATGATACATCCCTTTCCGGGATTCATTGTGGGGAGCAAGCTTTACTCCAGCGCCTGCGCGCAGGCCCAGGCGGAGCTCCACGCCCACTGAAAGTTGTAACCGCCGAGCCAGCCGGTGACGTCCACCACTTCGCCGATAAAATACAGGCCCGGTGTTTTGCCGGCTTCCATCGTTTTTGACGACAGTTCGCGGGTGTCGATGCCGCCGAGCGTCACTTCCGCCGTGCGATAGCCCTCGGTGCCGTTAGGCTGAACCCGCCATTGTTGCAGTGTGGCTGCTACCTCGGCCTGCTGCGGCTTGTTGAGCTGTTTCAGCGTGACGTCCGGCAATTGCCCCAATGTTTGCAGGCATTCCACCAGCCGTTTCGGCAACCATTGCGACAGAGTGTTTTTCAGGCTCTGATTCGGGTGCGCCTGACGCTCGGCATTGAGGTTTTCGGCCAGATCAAGCGTGGGCAACAGGTTGATGGTGACGAATTCCCCTGGGTGCCAGTAGCTGGACAGTTGCAGAATCGCCGGGCCCGACAGGCCGCGGTGAGTAAACAGAATATTTTCACGGAAGGTGGTGCCGTTTTCGGCCGTCGCCACCGCCGGCACCGACACGCCGGAGAGCGTCTGTAATTGCTCCAACAGCGGTTTATGCAGGGTAAACGGCACCAGCGCGGCGCGGGTGGGCAACACGTTGAGGCCGAATTGCGCCGCCAGTTGATAACCGAACGGCGTGGCGCCCAGCCCCGGCATCGATAGCCCGCCGGTGGCGACGACCAGCGCCCGCGCCTGTACTACGCCGTTGTTGAGCTTCACCTGAAACTGTGCGTGTTTTTCCACCGACAGCACCTCGCTGCGCAATCGCAACGTCACTTTACCGGCATCGCACTCTGTCATCAGCATATCGACAATCTGCTGCGCGGAATCGTCGCAGAACAACTGACCAAGGGTTTTTTCGTGATATGCGATGCCGTGGCGGTTAACCAGACTGATGAAATCCCACTGGGTGTAGCGGGCGAGGGCGGATTTGCAGAAGTGCGGATTGTGCGACAGGTAAGCACCCGGCTCGGCGTACAGATTGGTAAAGTTGCAACGCCCGCCGCCGGACATCAAAATCTTGCGGCCCGGTTTTTTGCCGTTATCCACCAGCAGCACCCGCAGCCCTTTCTGGCCTGCCTGTGCCGCGCAGAATAGGCCGGCCGCCCCTGCGCCGATGATGATGACGTCAAACTGTTCCACATTATTCTCCCGCTGTTGCGCCGGTGATGTCCGGGCGGCCGATTATAGGCGATGTCCCCCCATCGGTCACTCGCCCAACAGCGCCTTGTTTCATGCCGTTCCGCCGCCGTATCGGGGCGATGTACCGGTAACAAAATGTGTGGATGGATAAAAACAATAATGCATTGATTTTAATTAATTAAATCCTTTTAACCGGCAGAAGTGGCGTAAATTAAGTCAAAATAATGTCATATTTTGCTTTTCCCGTTTCAGCTTGTCACCGATAATGCGCCGCGTTCATGACCACTACATGGCCTAACACTTATGTTACATTTATTTGCCGGGCTTGATTTCCATACCGGTCTGATGCTGGTTCTCGCCCTGCTATTCGTTCTGTTCTATGAAGCTATCAACGGTTTTCACGATACCGCCAACGCGGTCGCTACGGTTATTTATACCCGGGCGATGCGTGCTCAACTGGCGGTTGTCATGGCCGGTGTTTTCAATTTCCTTGGGGTATTGCTGGGCGGGCTGAGCGTGGCGTATGCCATCGTCCATCTGCTGCCAACCGATTTGCTGCTGAATGTCAGTTCCACTCATGGGCTGGCGATGGTGTTTTCGATGCTGCTGGCGGCGATCATCTGGAACCTGGGGACCTGGTATTTCGGGTTGCCGGCTTCCAGTTCTCATACCTTGATAGGCTCCATCATCGGTATCGGTTTAACCAACGCGCTGGTGACCCAGACCTCGGTGGTGGATGCGCTGAATATCCCTAAAATGGTCAGTATCTTCCTGTCGCTGCTGGTGTCTCCGGTGGTCGGCATGATCGTCGCCGGGTTGATGGTCTATCTGCTGCGTCGTTACTGGAGTAATAATAAGAAACGCCAGCGTGTTCACCTGACGCCGGCGGAGCGCGAAAAGCAGGATGGTAAGCGTAAGCCGCCGTTCTGGACGCGTACCGCGCTGATCTTGTCTGCGGTGGGGGTGAGCTTTTCTCACGGCGCTAACGACGGGCAAAAAGGCATTGGCCTGATCATGCTGGTGTTGATTGGCGTGGCGCCGGCCGGGTTTATGCTGAATATGAATGCCTCAGGCTACGATATTAGCCGTACCCGCGATGCGGTGATGAACCTGCAGGGGTATTATCAGTCTCATAGCGCGTCGCTGGCGCATGTTATAGACCTGTCGACGCCGATTCCGGCTCCGGAAACCGTGATTCCTGCGACCGGCAACAAACCGGATTTTCACTGTGATACGTCTCGTGCCATGATCGCCATTGACCGTGCGCTGACGTTGCTGAATAACGTGAAAAACTACAGCGATCTGCCTGCGGATGATCGTGCCCGTGCCCGTCGTCTGTTGATGTGTATTTCCGATACGTTGGATCGCGTCGTTAAGCTGCCGGAAACCTCGGCCGATGACAAACGCCTGCTCAACAATCTGCGTAGCGATCTGCTGTACACGGTGGAATATGCTCCGCTGTGGATTATTGTGGCGGTGGCGCTGGCGTTGTCGCTCGGTACGATGGTGGGCTGGCAGCGTGTGGCGGTCACTATCGGCGAGAAAATCGGTAAAAAAGGCATGACTTACGCACAAGGCGTCTCCGCACAGTTGACGGCCGCCATGTCGATTGGCATTGCCAGCTATACCGGTATGCCGGTATCCACGACGCACGTGCTTTCCTCCGCGGTGGCCGGCACCATGATCGTGGACGGCGGCGGCGTGCAGGGCAAAACGGTGAAAAGCATTCTGTTGGCTTGGGTTTTCACCCTGCCGGTATCAATGCTGCTGTCCGGCGTGCTGTACTGGCTGGCGCTGAAACTGATCTGACGTGCGCTCATAGCGCGTAAACGTTGCATCCATCAGCGTGTAGACAAATAAGAAAGGCGGCCATCAGGTCGCCTTTCTGCTTTCAGCGTATCGTTAATGGGTTGATGGGAACACAACCTGCTTATGCCGTCACTGTTGCCGCCGCACTTCAATGCCAGATGATAAGGCCGATGAGGCTGACGACGACCAGCCCGCACAAGGCGGAAGCCAGCAAAAACTGACCGCGCACTCGTGCGCAACGACGGATAAATTCCGGGTCGTGATGGTCAAGATAACGTTGTGCATAGATGTAACGAACCAACCGTAACTGCTTGCTGGGTTGCCCGTGGGAGGTGAAAAATCCGCTTCCATCCACATACTGATACAGTAGCGGATCACAGTCTCTCAGTATCAGCAGCAGCACTCGCAACGAAGAATAATATCGCGCCATATTGATGATACAGACGACACATAAAGCCCAGAAAAGCGCAAATGTACTAATCATCATGCTCCCCTCCCGGATTATGACCCCAGATGCTGGCATGTGTCGTATCCTGCTGACATCACATCTGTGGGTATTTATGCCACACGTTTTTCACGCGATGTTATGGGGCTGCCCGACCATGGCGAGTTGCCCGGGTGTTCTTCTTCACCTTTGTATCCCTGCCTGGAGATGAACCCGTTGAGGTTCCCCCCCAATTTCATTGTAGAAGAGCCTTGCGATTTTTTTCCATACCCGGCGCAAGGTTCCTGACAGCCAAAAACATCATGATGACTTTTGATCCGGCACCGGTTTTCTTCGCCGTAGGCCCCGTCCTTTTCAACTACACTTTATGTACGGGATAGCGGTTTCACCGTTATTCAGGCTTTCCCCTGGTATCCCTAAACAATTCGAGTTGCAGGAAAGCCAACACCTTTGCAGCTTGATGTATGACGGATATAGAGAGTATCGGCGCAATGGGCGATCACTTCAGGGTAAGCGGTTATCCGCATTCGCAGAACCGTTACAAAATGTGTGG
Source organism: Dickeya sp. ws52 (assembly GCF_007210685.1). Lineage (NCBI taxonomy): Bacteria > Pseudomonadati > Pseudomonadota > Gammaproteobacteria > Enterobacterales > Pectobacteriaceae > Dickeya > Dickeya sp. ws52. The sequence continues at coordinate 42,103 of NZ_SZVX01000026.1, read as the reverse complement.
CGTTGTGATCCGTTGAACATAACCTGGAATAAGCGGGGTGTTATGCTCATAACTGCCATAGGTTATCAGACTGGCAGGAGAAATATCTGCTGACTCATCAGTTAGTCATTACGGAAGGAGCTTAATCATGGCTTACAAGCACATCCTTATTGCGGTTGACCTGTCACCGGAAAGTAAGGTGTTAGTGGAAAAAGCGGTCTCCATGGCGCGGCCGTATGATGCCAAAGTCTCTTTGATCCATGTTGACGTGAATTACTCTGATCTCTACACCGGGCTGATCGATGTCAATCTGGGTGACATGCAGCAACGCATTTCCGAAGAAACCCAGAATGCCCTGAAAGATCTGGCGGAAAACGCCGGTTATCCGATCTCGGAAACCCTGAGCGGCAGCGGCGATCTGGGCCAGGTGCTGGTTGATGCGATTCGCAAGTATGACGTTGATCTGGTGCTATGCGGCCACCATCAGGATTTCTGGAGTAAACTGATGTCGTCTGCGCGCCAGTTGATCAATACGGTGCACATCGACATGCTGATTGTGCCGTTGCGTGAAGAAGAGGAATAAGTCGCGCCAGTGGTTTTGATGCGCCTGAAATGATCTGACGAATATGAGGCATAGCCAATCGCGATTGGCTATGCCTCTTTGTCTGTCTGGCCTGATCAAAGCATGTTTGTCCTGATCAAAGTCTGTCTGCCCTTATCAAAACTTAATTATGCCCGGTGAGATAGGCTCTTAGTGTGGGTTTCTTTAATCACCTAAGGATGATACGCCGGTGGATTTTCTGGTTTTACCCAACCTAATCACGCTAGGATACCGGCAGTGAGGTTAATGATTGGGGAAATCATGGCGATAAAACTGATTGCGATTGATATGGACGGCACGCTGCTAACGCCGGAAAACCAGATTTCACCGGCGGTGAAACAGGCGATTGCCGCTGCCCGCGAAAAAGGCGTTTATGTGGCGCTGGCGACCGGGCGTCCGTTCATCGGCGTCGAACGCTATCTGAAACAATTGGGGTTGCAGCAGGACGGGCACTACTGCATCACCAATAACGGCGCGCTGGTGCAGCGCACATCGACAGGCGAATGTGTGGCGCAAACTACGCTGAGCTTTGAGGATTACCTCCATTTCGAGGCGTTGTCGCGCGAGTTGGGCGTCCATTTCCATGCGCTTGATTTCAATTACGTGTATACCGCCAACAAAGATATCAGCGCCTACACGGTGCATGAGTCCCACCTGACCAGTATGCCGCTGAAATACCGGGCGGTAGAGGAAATGGACAGCAGCCTGCGTTTTCCAAAAGTGATGATGATCGATGAACCTGAGGTGCTGGATGCCGCTATCGCCCGTATTCCGCACGAAGATTTCGCCCGTTATACCATCATGAAAAGCGCAGCTTTCTATCTCGAGATTCTGGACAAGCGCGTCAATAAAGGCGAAGGGGTGAAAATGCTGGCGCAACACCTCGGTCTGGACGCTGATGAAGTGATGGCGCTGGGCGATCAGGAAAACGATTTGGCGATGCTCGAATTTGCCGGGCTGGGTGTGGCGATGGGCAATGCGATTGATAGCGTCAAGGCGGTGAGCCAATTCGTCACCCGGTCTAACAGTGAAGACGGCGTGGCGTACGCCATTGAGAAGTTTGTGTTGAACGTCTGACCCACGCGGGCCAGACGTATAACCCGTCATACTTCAAGTTGCAGGTGCGTTGGCTTTCCTGCAACTCGAATTATTCAGGGTATAAGACGAACAGCGGGTCAGTCGTTAAAGAACGTCTGTCTGATCGCCAGTTCGACGCCGCGCACTTCCGCCAGCCCTTTCAGCCGCCCGATGGCGGAATAGCCGGGGTTGGTTTTCTTCTTCAGGTCATCCAGCATCTGGTGGCCGTGGTCGGGGCGCATCGGAATGGCGCGGGCATTGCCCTGCTGACGGCGGCGATGTTCTTCCGCCAGAATCGCTTTCACCACCTGCACCATGTCTACATCGCCATGCAGATGAGCCGCTTCGTGGAAGCTTTTCGGGTTGTCTTCGCGGCAGGTGGCGCGCAAATGAGTGAAGTGGATACGGTCGGCGAAGGTTTCGATCATTTTCACCAGATCGTTGTCTGCCCGTACGCCGTAAGACCCGGTGCACATAGTGAAGCCGTTATGGATGCTGTCGACAGTATTTTTCAGCCACTGCATATCCTCAATGGTCGAAACGATGCGCGGCAGGCCGAGGATCGGGCGCGGCGGATCGTCCGGGTGTACCGCCAGCACGATACCGGCTTCTTCCGCTACCGGCACGATCGCCCGCAGGAATTCCGCCATGTGCTCACGCAGCTTCGCTTTATCGATACCGTCGTACTGCGCCAGTTGTTCGCGGAACTGCTCCAGCGTATAGCCTTCTTCGGCACCCGGCAGACCGGCGATAATATTGCGGGTCAGCTTGTCTTTGTCGGCATCGGTCATGGCGGCGAAATACGCAGCGGCCTGACGCTGTTCTTCATCGGTGTAGTCGGCGGCGGCGCCGTCACGCTTGAGCAGGTGCAGCTCAAACGCCGCGAAGGCGGTGTGATCAAAACGCAGCGCCCGGGAGCCGTCCGGCATTGGGTATTCCAGGTCGGTACGGGTCCAGTCCAGCACCGGCATGAAGTTGTAGCACACGGTATCGATGCCGCAGGCGCCCAGATTACGCAGCGACTGCTGGTAATTGGCGATATAACGCCGGTAATCGCCGGTCTGGGTTTTGATGGCTTCGTGCACCGGCACGCTTTCCACCACTGACCAGGTCAGCCCTTTTTCCGCCAGTATCGCCTGACGTTGCTTAATCTCTTCGATGCTCCACACTTCACCATTCGGGATATGGTGCAGGGCCGTGACGATACCGGTCGCGCCCGCCTGGCGGGCATCATCCAGCGACACCGGATCGTTGGGGCCGTACCAGCGCCAGGTGTGTTCCATAATGCAGCTCCTTAAACTCTGTTGAGGTCAATAGTCGGTCTGGTGGCCTGACCACCGGACCGGTTCACTATTCACCACCTGTGGCGATATTTCTGTGATTTTGATCACGTAAATGTCAGGCCGGGATGGTAATGAAACCTGAACATGCGGTGGCGGCATTTAATTTTCTGGCGTTTTGGCGGCTATGGTAAGCTTCAGGCTGTTATTGGCGGAACAGACGTTGACAGGTCATGACTGACGGGGGATCCGGAGGGGATATGGTGTTACCCACACTGAAAGTTGAGCGGCTTTACCGGCAGATATCCACGCTGCTGATTAACTGCATCAGGAACGGTCAGTTTGCGGCCGGGCAACTGCTGCCCTCGGAGCGAGAACTGGCGAAACAGCTGGGGGTAAGCCGCTCGTCCATCCGTGAGGCGCTGATTGCGCTGGAAATCACCGGTTGGGTGGAAATCCGTACCGGGAACGGTGTGTACGTCAACGATCCGCTGCCGGAGGCGCCGCCCGCGGCAATACCGGAAGATGAATTCAGCCTGCGGGCGTTTATTCAGGCCCGGCAGGTGTATGAAGCGATGATGGCGGAGCTGGCGGCGGTACATGCCACCGACGAGCAGCGTGCTGCGCTACAGGCGATCACCCGCGATCTGTCCCGCCTTAATGTCAATGACGCGCAGTTTCTGCATGAAGACAAGCGTTTCCACCTGTTGATTAGCGAGATGTCCGGCAATGAAGTGTTGCAGGACATGATGGAGTACCTGTGGAACAAGCGTCAGAGCAGCCGGTTCGTGCGGCTGGAAACACTGTACGCCGATTCCGATTTTCCCCGCACCATGAATCAGGACCACGCCGACATCGCCGATGCCATCATCGCGCGCGACCCGGCACGGGCACGGACCAACATGGCGCGTCACCTTCAGCATGTGTACGATCATCTGTTCAGCGGCGATGAGTAAAGCCACGGTGTTCCGCGGGCATAAAAAAACCCCGGGGGGACACAGGCACCGGGGCTGAGGGGTAATGATGACCGTGCAGGCGGGGATTATTTGTAGATAGTCGCGTTGCCGTGCAGGGTATCGTCGCCGCTGGCATAGGTAATGGTGTACGCCGAAGCGCCGGCTTCGCTGGCTTTGTCGGCCAGTTTGGCTTGCAGCGAGCTCAGATCGTTGGCGGTGGCGGAAACCGAACCGATTTTTTCCAACTGCTGGGCCTGGTCATAGCTGACGCTTTGCGCGGCGAAAGAGCCAAACGATACGGTAGCAAGGGCAGCGGCGATAGCGATGGTTTTGATGTTTTTCATGTCTCTTTCCTTCTTCGGTAACTGAGTTGAAAGGCGCTTGTCCTTTCGATAACGGAAAGGTTACGCCTTGTTGACCTGCGTGGAAAACGGAGGTTGTTGACGATATCTTTCTATTTTTTTGACCGAGAATACAGTCAGCTATTGTAAATAAAGCGCTGATTTTCATTGTTTTTGTCATTCATTGCGCGATTTTTTATGATATGCCAAGTTAATTTATTAAGACGGAAAATCTGTGATGAATGAAGACCGGCAGATAACATTCGATGCTTTTTCGCATCAGTTGACCAATATAAATATCTGGTCCTGTGACGGTAATTGGTTGATTTATGATGTCAGGCCGCACGGATCTTCGTTTACCGGTTTGACGATTGAACGCGTTAATGTGGAAACCCACCGGCGTGAGGTGATTTACCGTGCCGGGCAGGGGGCGCATGTCGGCGTGGCGACCGGTAGCCCGGTGCCGCCGCAGCGCTATGTGTTTATCCACGGCCCTGAAAACCCGGACGTGCACTGGCAGTACGATTTCCACCATCGTCGAGGCGTGGTGCTGGCGGATGATGACCACCGGCAGGCGACGACGTTGGATGCCTGCGTGTTGACGGCACCGTATCTGGCCGGTGCGTTGCGTGGGGGTTCTCATGTGCATGTGTTCAGCCCGGACGGCACCCGCCTGAGCTTTACCTATAACGACCATGTGCTGCACGAGCGCGACCCGGCGCTGGACTTGCGCAACGTCGGGGTGGCGGTGCCGTTGCATACAGTGGCGGCGCCACACCGCCATCCGCGTGAGCACGATGGCAGCCATTTTTGTGTGCTGGTAAGCGACACCACGCCGCAGCCGCGCCCCGGCAGCGATGATATCAACCGCGCCTATGAGGAAGGTTGGGTAGGAAATACCGGCTATTTACGCTCGGACGGTTGTCGCCAGCGCTGGGCGCTGGCGTTTATCGGCGATACGTTGTCGGCGCGCGGCGAAAAAGTGCCGGAGGTGTTTCTCGTTGATTTACCGGAAAAAATGGATGATTACGCCCGAACCGGCGAGCGCCCGCTAGGCGGCACCGAAACAGAACTGCCTGCGCCGCCTGCCGGCGTGCGTCAGCGCCGGCTCACCTTCACCGCCGATAGGCCGTATCCCGGCGTGGTTAACCAGCCGCGTCACTGGTTACGCAGTTCGCCGGACGGCAGCCAAATCGCCTTTCTGATGAAAGACGATCGCGGTGTCGTGCAACTGTGGACGGTATCGCCGATCGGCGGTGAACCACGTCAGGTGACGCAGGGCGACTGGCCGGTGCAATCGGCATTTAGCTGGCATCCGGACGGCGAATACCTGGCGTTCATTGGCGACAACAGCGTGATGCTGTGCGAGGCGGCGACCGGCCGGTTGACTCGTCAGACCGCACGCAGCGAAACGCCGCCGGTAGCGGATGCGGTGGTATTTTCACCGAATGGCGATCGCATCGCCTATTTGCGTGAAATCGACGGTTGCAACCAGATTTTTGTGGTAACGGTGAGTTACTGACAACGGCGAACATCGCGAGGACTTGATCTGTTTTGAGCAGGAGCCCGGCGAATTTTCTTATCCCGCCATGATTACCGATGGCGACACATGACATGTGACCTACCGCTGGAATCGAAAAAATATCGTTTATGGCGCGCTGATATTCAGCGGGTAGTCGTTGTCGCACTCAAAAAAACCTGTACCCTACATCCCCCGCCGACCTTCGGGATCGGCGGCGTCCGGATGGCGTTGCCTGCGGGGCGATAAAATCATCAAACGAGGAACATCATGTCGATTTCCGTGGAATTACCCCAACACCAGTCGATGCACAATAAATCCAATATTCACCGCGTGGTGATTTCCAGTTGGATTGGCAACACCATCGAGTTTTACGATTTTCTGCTCTACGGACTGGCGAGCGCGCTGGTATTTGGCAAATTGTTCTTTCCTACCGCCAGCCCGGTCGCGGCGATGCTGGCCTCGTTCGCCACCTTCGGCGTGGGGTTCATTGCCCGCCCGCTGGGCGGTATCTTTTTCGGCCACATGGGAGACACCCTGGGGCGTAAGTTAACGCTGCTGATTACCCTCGGCGGCATGGGGTTGGCGACCTTTCTGATCGGCTGCCTGCCTACTTATCACCAGATTGGTGTCTGGGCGCCGATCTTGCTGGTGGTGCTGCGTTTCGTGCAGGGTTTTCTGGTGGGCGGCGAATGGGGCGGCGCGATGCTGATGGTGGTGGAAACCGCGCCGGCTAACCGTCGCGGCCTGCTGGGGGCTATCCCGCAGACCGGCGGTTTTTCCGGGCAATTACTGGCGACGGCGATATTCGCGCTGGTGTCGATGCTGCCGGAAGATCAACTGATGTCCTGGGGCTGGCGTGTGCCGTTCATGCTGAGCGTGGCGCTGGTGTTGGTGGGGTTGTACATGCGCCGCAAGGTGGACGAAACGCCGGTATTCCGGCAGGTTCGGCAACAACAGCAGGTACATCAGTGCGAAGCGGCGCCTCGTCAAAGTCCGGTGGTGGAAGTGCTGCGTAAACAGTGGCGCAGCGTCTGCCTGATCATGGTGCTGCGTTTTGCGGAAAGCGTGCCGTTTTTCCTGGCGACGGTGTTCGCCGTCTCCTACGCCACCGTGCAGTTGGGCGTGCCCAAGCAGACCATGCTGAACGTGATCATGGCGACCTGCGTATTGGCGTTTCCGATGCATGTGCTGTTTGGCGCGCTGTCTGACCGGGTGGGTCGCCGCCCGATCTACATCTTTGGGGCGCTGTGCGCCGCGGCAATGGCGTTTCCGTTCTTCTATCTGCTGGAAAGCGGCTCTTTTGGGTTGATGGTGCTGGGTTACATTCTGCTGATCAACATCGCCCATAACTCTATTAATTCGGTGCAACCGGCGTTCTTTACCGAGCTGTTCGGCCCGAAGGTTCGTTATAGCGGCGCGTCTATCGGCGCACAACTGGGGGCGATTGTAGCCGGTGGTTTCACCCCGTTTATCGCCAAGGGGCTCACCGCAATGGATAACGAATCCTGGACGCTGGTGGCGACCTACGTCATGGTGGCCGCGCTGGTGGCGGCATTCGCCGCCTGGAAAGCGCCGGAAACCTCGCGCCGGGATATGACCAAGGACGTATGATTGATTGTCGCGGCCGGGGTAGGTTGTTTCATGGTGTAAACAGTTGAACGGATTGCCAGTGCCGTGAAGCTGTCCGCAACGAGGTACGTCTGGTACGGAAAAGCAAAACAGTACCGTATCCGTGCCAAAACCCGGCAACACATCCATCCGTGTGCGACATCCACTCGCGTGCGACCGAGTACGGTTATACCGTCAATCACGTCGCCCATGAGCGCTATGCTGGGATTCTTGCAGAATATCTTGTGGTTGAGGCGTCAAAACGAGGGGCGTGGGCCGGGTGGGCATTGACGGCGATGCCGTTGGCGTTAAACGGCGGCACAACCGCATCAGGCGGAACATCACTGACGGGGGTTATTCGCCGATGCGGGGATGACCATCAATGGCGGAGGGTTGCCCATCGGCTGACGGCGTTCATATTCTTCCAGTCGATCACGGGCCGAGGTGCTGTGGCTGTCGCTGTGGGTACGGTAATAATCATAGGGCAGCAGCAACGTATCCAGCATGGCGGAAAAAGGGACATCAAGCACCACCATCGGCATCATCGCCCAACTGGTGTTCTCATCCTTCAGCGTAGCCATGCTGGCTTGGGTGCCGGAATAGTACCCCTGCTCGCCGCCAGAGTGAGTCATCACGCTGGAACAACCGCTGCATGTCGCCAGTATCCCGCCTGACAGTACGAGCGACAATGAGGTATTTCTCAGTATGGTCATCATGTTACCTTGAGGAAAATCGTCCCGGTTACGCGGTTGGCTGTGCTTACAGCAACCTTGCGCTGCGGCCTTCACATGCTTTAGCTAAATGTGCTTGTTGTCCAGTGTATGCGATTACATCGGAGCCGGGTAAAGAATAAGAAAATTTTCCCGTCTGCCTTGTTGAAAAGCAGAGATAAATCACCATATCCCTATCAGACCTGCAGACATACGCCGACAGGGTATAAGGCTGTGTTCCTGAATACAGTTGCTGCGGTCAGGAGCCCGTCCGGATGGAGGGCCGCCCTATTTTAACCTCGCTGTATGCCAGGAGATTATTGTATGCGTAATCCCGATTTTTCCCCGCTGTATCGCTCCGCTATTGGTTTTGATCGTCTGTTTAATCTGCTGGAAGCTGGCCAGAGCCAGGGTAATGGCGGATATCCTCCTTATAACGTCGAGCTGGTTGACGAAAACCAGTATCGCATCGCGATTGCCGTGGCCGGTTTTGCTGAAAGCGAACTGGAGATCACCGCGCACGACAATATGCTGATTGTCAAAGGATCACACCGCGGCGACGCCACCCCGCGCAATTACCTCTATCAGGGGATTGCCGAGCGCAATTTCGAACGCAAATTCCAACTGGCCGAACACATTCAGATTAACGGCGCCAGCCTGGAGAATGGGTTGCTGTTCATCGAGTTACAGCGGGTGATTCCGGAAACGCTGAAACCGCGCCGCATCGACATCAAATAATCGCGACGGCCGCCGGCATCTTACGCCGCGGCGATCAGAGAGCCGCCTGGAGCGATAACGTCGCCTGGCGTCTGTCTCGCTATTCGTCCGCCGTACGGGGACGCCCGGCTATCGACCGGAAACCATTATCTCGCTTCACAGAAGGAGTTATGAATATGCGCAATTACGATTTGTCCCCCCTGCTGCGTCAGTGGATCGGTTTTGACAAGCTTGCCAGTTCCATGGGGAATCAGGACGCGGTGGAGTTCCCGCCGTACAACATCGAGAAAATCGACGATAATCATTACCGCATTACACTGGCGCTGGCCGGGTTCCGCCAGCCGGAGCTGGATATTGAAGTGGAAGGCCAGCGTCTGACCGTGAAGGGCACGCCGACATTACCGGAGAAAAAAGTGCAGTATCTGCATCAGGGGCTGGTGTTCAAACCATTTTCGTTGAGTTTTACCCTGGCCGAGCATCTGCATGTTTCGCAAGCGCAGTTCCAGCATGGGTTACTGCATATCGACCTGATCCGCGAGGTGCCGCAGGCATTGCAGCCGCAGCGCATCGCTATTGGTCGCCCGGCGCCTGAACGTATTGACGGTGCGCCGAACGAACAGGCGTAACCGGTCATCACTAGCCGCTCGCACGGTGTTGGCGAGCGGTTTTTTAACATCTCCTCGCGTTTTCCCCGGTTGTCGAACTACGGTGGGCGAGAGTTTGCTTTATGCCGGCTGAATAGTTTTTTTCATTTGCAGGAAAAATGTTGGAAAACACTTCAAAATTATTTTACTTCCTGACCAAATAGGGTGAAATAAACCGATAAATAATCACGGTAGAAAAAATATCTATTAATAGATTGTTATTAACATCATCGTTAATATCATGTTTGATAATTGTTATTTTATAGCTTAATAATTCACTTTTATTTATTTTTGAAATGGTGTTTTTATTTTAAAAAGTAAATTATTAAATCTGTTTAGTAATTAAAATAACAATGGTGTATTCCGTTTTTATAATACTATTTCCCTCGTTGATCACTTCACTTGATTTTGATGGGACGAGAAAAGCACCCTGCTCTTTATTGTTTTCTCGTCTTTTTTTTACTGATGCTGTACCCGTTGTGTTTGTCAGGTCGTATCCCGCCATGAAAGATGGCGATGGCACGCCGAAACTCGTTATCTGCATTTATTTATGCCTTTTGCATTTACCTGTTTTGTCAGATAGCGAAATTAAGGGTGATGAAGAAATAAAATAACTCCTCCACTCATAATGCGGGACCTCCGGTAAAGGCGGCCGATTTCGTTTTAATTTTGAGTGGTGTTGTTATGTCTGCAAATAATAGCAGGTTAGTGAAGCTTCTTATTATCCTCGGTATAGCCGTTATATTTTGGTTTGTTCCGGTTCCTGAGGGTGTTAATCCCACCGCATGGCATCTGCTGGCGATATTTATTGCCACAGTCGTCGGGCTAATCCTTTCCCCCTATCCCCTTGGCGCCATTGCCATTTTTAGTATTACCACGGTGTCGGCGCTCGGTTTGCTGCCGGTCAAGGATGTGTTGGTCGGGTTTAGCGACCCCACTATCTGGATGATTGCCTGCGCCTTTTTTATTTCGCGTAGCTTCATCAAAACCGGGTTCGGTCGCCGTATCGGATTTCTGTTCATCAGTAAACTTGGTAACAGCAGTCTTGGGCTGGCGTATGGTCTGGTGTTTACCGACCTGCTGTTTTCCCCGGCGATGCCGTCAACCTCCGCACGTTGCGGCGGCATTATCACCCCGCTGTTCCGTTCCATCGCCGAAGCCTACGGCTCAACGCCGGAACAGGGCACTCAGCGGCGTATCGGCGCGTTTCTGGTGCAGACCATTTTCCAGTGTAACGCCATCACGTCGGCGATGTTCATGACCTCAATGGCCGGTAACCCGTTGATCAGCAAGCTGGCCACCCAGTTCGGCGTGCACCTGACCTGGACCGAATGGGCGGCGGCGACGCTGGTGCCGGGGCTGCTATCGTTGATAGTCATCCCGTTGGTGCTCTACCGTTTCTATCCGCCGGAGCTGAAGAAAACGCCGGAAATGCGTGAACTGGCCAAGGTTCGTCTGCAGGAAATGGGGCCGATGAGCCGCAACGAATGGATTGTACTGTGCGTCTTCCTCGGGCTGGTGGTGTTCTGGGTGTTGGGATCGTCGCTGAATATCGACGCGACCCTGACCGCACTGGGTGGGCTGAGCGTGCTGTTGCTGACTCGTGCGTTGAGCTGGGAAGACGTCACCGGCGAGAAAGAAGCCTGGCACACGGTGGTGTGGTTTGCCGTGTTGATGATGTTGGCGACCCAACTGAACAAGATGGGGTTGATTGCCTGGCTGGGCGGCATGGCCGGTCACGCCGTTGCTGGAATGCACTGGTTGCCGATGCTGGGCTTGTTGCTGCTGGTGTACTACTACAGCCATTACTTCATGGCCAGCGCGGTGGCGCATATCAGCGCCATGTACGCGATTTTCGTATCGATCGCCATTGCGGCCGGAGCACCGCCGGTGTTGACGGTGCTGGCGTTTGCGGCATTCAGTAACCTGTTCATGGCGACCACGCATTATTCCGGCGGCCCGGCGCCGATCATGTTCGGTTGCGGCTACCTGCCGCTGGGAACCTGGTGGAAAATCGGCTTCCTGATTGGACTGGTCGTCATTCCTATCTGGCTGGGTGTCGGCAGCCTGTGGTGGAAAGTGCTGGGGCTGTGGTAATAACCTGCTGCCCGCCAAAATGGGATTTACCGCCGCCGAATACGGGCGGCGGTTTTGTTATCAGCACGCGCAGAAATAGCCTGAACAGGTTAAGATAACGGGATCGATGATGCGAATTCCGGAGCGAGAAATGAGTAAAAAAAAGACACCGCTGAAGTTAGGCACGTCGATCATTCTGATGGTGTCGGCGGTGATTGGCTCCGTACTGCTGGTGGTTTACGCGCTGCTGTTTTTCCGTATTACCGAACTGACCGAAACGCACCTCAAAGATAAAGCTTTTGCGATTGCTCGCACGGTTGCCAATTCGCCGCTCGTGGTGAATGACCTGAAAGGCATCGGCGACCCGATGCTGGTACAAAACTTTTCCGAGAATGTGAAAAGCCGCAACCACCTGTTGTTTGTGATTGTGACCGATATGGGCGGCATCCGTCATTCTCACCCGGAGCCGGGACAGATCGGCCGTCACTTTATCGGCGATGATCTCTACCCGGCGTTGCTGGGGTTGGAGAATACGGCGGTGAATCGCGGGGTATTGGACCCGGCGCTACGCGTGTTTACGCCGGTATTTGACGAAAATAACCGCCAACTCGGTGTGGTCGTGGTGGGGATTTCGCTTTCCAGCGTACAGTCCGTCATCAATGAGAATCGTTGGATTATTCCCTGGACCATTCTGTTTGGTGCGCTGGTCGGCCTGCTGGGCACCTATTTCCTGGTGAAAACCCTTAAACGCATCATGCTGGGGTTTGAACCGTTCGAGATTTCCAATCTGTTTGAGCAGCGTAATGCGATGCTCAAACAAATCAAGGAAGGGGTGATCGCGGTCGATACCGACTTGCGCGTTACCATCATCAACGACGAAGCCAAGCGGTTGTTCAGCCAGCATGGGTCCGGTGAAACGCTGGCGATCGGCAGCACGATTAGTCACTGGCCGGCGTTGATGAATCTGGAAAAGGTGCTGGAGTCCGGTTCGCCGCGGCAGGATGAAGAAATCAATTTCAACGGCAACCTGCTGCTGATTAACACCGTACCGGTGGTGGTGAAGGGCGATATCATCGGCGCCATCGCCACCTTCCGTGATAAAACGGAAGTCAGCCAGTTACTGCAACGCCTGACCGGGATGTCGTATTACGCCGACGCCTTGCGTGCCCAGTCGCATGAATTCATGAACAAACTGCATGTGATTCTCGGGATGCTACATTTGAAATATTACCCACAGCTGGAAGAATATATTTTAAAAACCGCCAATAATTATCAGGCGGAAATCGGTTCGATTATCCGAAAAGTAAAATCGCCGGTGATTGCCGGGTTCCTGTTGGGTAAAATCAACCGTGCGCGGGATCTGGGCGTCACGTTGTCCATCAGCGAAGACAGCCTGTTGCCGGATACCGACGATTCGCAGTCCACCAATGAATTGATTACCGTGCTGGGTAATCTCATCGAAAATGCGATGGATGCCTTATCCGGTCTGGAAAACCGTGAGATTACCGTGACGTTCCATCATCAGGATGGGCAGTTGCACTGCACGGTCAGTGACGACGGACCGGGCATTGCGCCGGATATTCAGCAGCGTATTTACCAGGAAGGATTTTCCACCAAAGGCTCCGGGCGCGGCATCGGCCTGTATCTTACCCGGCAGAGTCTGGAAAAAATCGGTGGTACCATCGATTTTGAATCCGAACCGGACGTTTATACCCAGTTTTTTGTGAATATCCCTTATCAAGCAAGGCAGTTTGACCATGATTAAGGCAATTTGACCATGATAAATGTACTGATCGTCGATGACGACGCCATGGTGGCGGAGTTGAATAAATGTTATCTGAATCAGATTTCCGGGTTTAGCTGCTACGCGACGGTGCCGACGTTGCAGCAGGCGCGAAATTTGCTGATGCAGCCGGACTGCGAAATTGATCTGGTGCTGTTGGATATTTATATGCAGCAGGATAACGGTCTGGATTTGCTGCCTACGATCCGTGAATTTAGCGAACACACGGATGTCATCATTATTTCGTCGGCCAGCGATGTGTATACCATCAAAAAAGCGCTGCACTACGGCGTGGTGGATTATCTGATTAAGCCGTTCCAGTTCGCCCGTTTCGAGCAGGCGCTGACGGCTTACCGGGAAGAGGCCAACCTGCTCAAACATCGTGAGTTTGTCGCGCAGTCGGATATCGATAACCTGATTCGTCGCACCAGCGGCACGCCGACGGTGGAGCGCAAGAAATTGCCGAAAGGGCTGACCAGCCTGACGTTGCGCACCGTTTGTGAGTGGATTGAGGGCAATCAGGGCGCGGAATTCTCTACCGAGATGTTGGCCAATGCGATTGGCATCTCCCGCGTTTCCTGCCGCAAGTATCTGATCTATCTTGCCGATACCGGTATTCTCGATACCAATATTCTCTACGGTTCCACCGGCCGCCCGGTTTATCTCTACCGGCTACTGCCGGAAAAGCAGGACGCACTGCGTCAGTACTGCGAATAACATCAAAACAACGAAGCCACGGATACCGTGGCTTGAGGCTGTTGACAAACAGCTATATTGCCTTGTGAATGGTGAAGTTTGTCCGGTCAGTGAATAATTTCGTGCGGGATAAACGGTGTAATTTCTTTGCTGCTTCATCGCACGCCCGACAAGGAGAGGTTCAAACGCCACCTCTCCTTGACCACTGGCTGGTGGCTAAACTGCGGCGCTACGCGCTACCTTCGGCGTTCGACTTCGCGGTTCGGGCCGCCCGTGACGCTCTCCCGGAGCGGCACGGGCTTTCGCGACGTCCTGTCGCTCACCCGGCGAAGCCGCCCACCTCAGCGCAGTTTTTGACGCCGGAAAGATGCCTCATCCTGTACTTAATGCGTCTGTCAGCAGTCTGAAGCCACGGATACCGTGGCTTTTTTATCGGGCGTGTAAAACGAAAAAGGCCACGCTATCTGTGGCCTTGTCGCATATAAATCCGCGGAGAATTACACCAGCCAGCCCAGCAGCAGGGTGGCGGCGATTACGGTGGAAGCACCGCCGATACGGGTGGCGATTTGCGCGAACGGCATCAGCGACATGCGGTTGGATGCCGACAGGATCGCCACATCGCCGGTGCCGCCCAGACCACTGTGGCAACTGGTCACGATGGAGGCTTCGACCGGATACATCTTCAGGTACGGTGCAATGAAGAAGCTGATCAGCGCCATCGAAAGCACCACGGAGCCACACACCACCACGTAACCGATGGAGAACACCGCCACCACGCTTTCCAACGGGACATACAACATGCCCAGACCAATCATCAACGGCCACACCAGTGAGCTGGAGACGAATTTGTAGAAGCTGTTGGCACCGGTTTCCATGCTGGATGGGATAACACGGCCGTATTTACACAACACCGCGATCAGAATCATCAGTACCGGGCCGGGGATATGCAGCACTTTTTCAAACAGCCCGCCGACGATGAAGAAGGTACAGATCAGCAGCAGGCCGCCGCCCATCAGATGGAAATCCACCGTCTTCGGCGCGTCTTTTACCGCAAACAACGCGTTGTCGGTTTCGTTGCGCACCAGATTGCCGTTACCGTTCAGGTCACTGCGCCATACGCCGATACGGGCCAGCACGCCGGCACAGATGATGGCAAAAATGTTGCCGACTACGGCTGCCGGCGCCAACTGGGCGACGTAGACATCCGGCGCCTGACCGAGGATAGCGGAATAAGCCAGCGACAGCGGCAGAATACCTTCGCCGATACCGCCGCCGATGATCGGCACGATGATGAAGAAGAAGGTGTGATAGAAGCTGTAGCCAAACAGTTTACCGACCAGTAAACCGGTCACTACCGCTGTAGCGGTGCCCACGACCAGCGGAATGAACATCCGGATCATGCCCTGAATCAGAATGACGCGGTTCATGCCCAGAATACTGCCCACCACCAGACTGGCGATGACGAAGTAGAGGAAGTTGGCGTCTTTCATCAACAGCTTGACGGTATCCAGCGTGTTGGCGTTAAACAGATGAAAATACACTAGGATCGACGGCACCATCAGGCAGAGAATCGCCGGGCCGCCGATTTCTTTCAGTACCGGAATACGTTGGCCGATATAAGCCAGCAGGAATCCCATGGTCATAATAACGGCAAAACCGCCGATCATGTTTTTAGGCAAATAGCCTGCATAGGAAGCAATAAAAACAATCGCGGAAATAACCAGAAAGAGAATAAAAGGCACAGAACCAATACGTATTTTATTGATGCTTTCCAGTAAACCTGGTGATGGTACGGCGGTAGCGAGCGTGTTATCGCTCATGATTTCAGTTTCAATATTTTTCATTATATTCACCCTGTTGTAGCGGCATAGGACAGAGATAATCAGCTTGCTCTGCAAGACGTGGAAACGGCGTTAGGGCGCAAAGCACATGGTCATACCCGTCATACTTCAAGTTGCAGGTGTGTTGGCTGCGTTCGTTCACCCGAATCACTTACCTGAGTAAGCTCATCGGGATTCTCTCTCTTGCCGCCTTCCTGCAACTCGAATTATTTTGGGTATATGAGATACACCATCAAAGACGAATGCGATGTTATTTTTATAAGAATATGGCAGGTAATCTAGCATGGAGAAATGTTAAAAATAATAGCCGTTCACTACAAATATAGGGGAATTGTGAACCTCACAGCAATTCATCTTTAAATAACTTAATTCGCCATTTTGTAATTAAAATTAATTTGTGAATGTTGTGGGTGGGATATTTATATGGATGGGTTATTTATTGCTATATAAAAGTAACACGTTAGGGGTAAAATAAAAAATAAATTTTTAAAGTTATATAAATAAAATTTTTTAAGTAACGGCAGGGAAAAATCGATTGTATACCCAAAATAATTCAATTTGCCGGCCCGGTGAACCGCTCCAGCATGGATTGCCTGACGGTCACCGGGTGGCTGGTTTTCCCTTTGGGGTTTTATACCGTTCTGGGTAATGCGTGTTGCGCTCGCGACGGGGCATGGCGCCCTGAATGACCGTGTTGTTCTAAATGGAAATGCTCTATCGCCTGTGCCAACAGCATGGCTTGCTCCTCCAGTGAACCGGTTGCGGCAGACATTTGCTGCACCAGCGCCGAGTTTTGCTGTGTAACGCCGTCCATCTCATTCACGGCAATGGTGACCTGGCTTATCCCCTTCGCCTGCTCATCCGATGCATTAACAATTTCATTGATAATAGTTTGTACCGAGCTGACGGCTTGGGTCATTTCCTGCATGGTTTTACCGGCATCGTTCACCAGTTGTACGCCATTCTCAACACGCTGGCCGGATTCTTCAATCAGCGCGGCAATCTCTTTCACCGCGTTGGCGCTGCGTTGCGCCAGACTGCGAACTTCCGATGCCACCACGGCGAATCCTCTGCCTTGTTCGCCTGCGCGAGCGGCTTCAACCGCCGCGTTCAGCGCCAGGATGTTGGTCTGGAAAGCAATGCTGTTGATCATGGTGGTGATGTCGCCGATCTTTTTCGCGCTATCGTCAATCTGCGCCATCGTCTGAACCACCTGGCCGACCAGCGTTTCACCGCGACGGGCGATTTGTGTGGCGTTTTCTGTTAATGCCGTAGCCTGATGAGCATTGTTGGCATTGTGTTTCACGGTTGCGGTTATCTGCTCCATGCTGGCGGCGGTTTGCTCTAGTGCGGCGGCTTGCTGCTCAGTGCGTGAGGCGAGATTGATGTTGCCGCTGGCGATCTCTGCCGCCCCTTGATGCACCGCGTCACCTGCTTCCTTGATTTGCTCTACCACCTGACGTAACTGTAATTGCATGGTGTGCAAAGCGAAAAACAGGCTGCTGCGATCATTCGGTTTGATCGCAATCGTATTGTTGAGCTGCCCGCTCGCAACCGACAGCGCAATGGTGGCTGCTTCGAGTGGTTCGCCGCCAAGTGGTTTAAGTACTTTCCGGTTGAAGGTCATTCCCAGCAACGCGCTCACCAACAGGATGCTGAAAACCATCAGAATCACGGCATTGATTAACTGCTGTTGGGCAGCCTCCATGACTTTGTTCACCGGCGCGGCGATACCCAGATACCATTTATCCGTACTGTTGCCGATGGTGATGGGGTACCAGGTTACCAGCGCTTTTTCGCCCAGTAGCGCATCATCACGTTGCACCACGGCCGAGGTAAGGCTATCCGTTTTCTCGTTCCAGACCTTGCTCGTCATGGATTTATCCGGATAAGAAACCACTTTGCCCGCGCTGGAGAGCAGCATCGCGTAACCGCTGCCTGACCAGGGTTTAATTTGATTAACGGTTTGCTGTAATGATGCAAGAGAAATATCCGCAGTGATCACGCCAAACAGTTTTCCCTGAGACACCATTGGCGCCGCTACCGATGTCAACAGCGTTGGGACGCCGTTATAGGCATACGAATAGGGTTCGATTAATGTATCTTTCTGGCTTTTTTGCGGCAGCAAATAGTAATCGCCCTGACCGGGCGTCAGGTAGGAAAGCAGCGGGTTCATTTTGTAATTGCCGGCCGGGTCACGGTCGACAAACCAGGCGTAGCGGCCTTTGGGAGCCTGACCCGGTTTACCGGCAAATTCGGCATCGCGTCCGTCAAACGCATTCTCTTCGAAAATAACCGACACTGAAAGGTAATCCGGATTATCCCGCAGAGCGTATTCCGTCACCTTATCGACTATTGCGCGGTCTTTAATGCCCGCCGCCGGCAACGAAATCAATGCCTGCCCGAGGTTATGCGCCACGTCACGGTCATAGTTGAGTTTTTGTTGAATTTTCAGCGCTTCACTTTGGGCTATCTGTTGTAAATAACTCTCCGCCAGTGATTTTTGTTCTCGACTGGATTGCCAGCTCAGTACCCCGATGGTGACAGCAAAACCAAGAGCAATCGTTAATGAGCCCATTAACAACATTTGGGTGCGGATACTCATTGTCTTTTTTGGTAGTGATTGGTTGACCATATGATTCTCCTGATCTTGATCCCTATCGTAATCAATATCGAACGCTTAACAGTGAAGTTACTGTTATTTGACTATCGGCGCTTTTTTTTTGAACTTTAAAGACACTGATGTGTAACAAGATATTAGGACAGGATTGGTCATTCGGCGATTGACTCGCTCACTTTTTGTTTGTGCATCGCACCAGGTAGACGAAACAAAGCAAGGGCTTGTATAAGCCGGGCGAGGGTATTGTCGGTTGTCGCCGGGTGAGTTATGCGCGGTGGGATAAAGTTTTTTTATAATGCGCAAATAGTTGGCGAACTCTCAGCAGGGATGATAGGAATACATCATCGCGGTTGGGGTTTTGTCAGTATTTTCACCTGAATTTAACCTTTTTAACACGTTTTATTGTGCAGTAATTCACCATTCGAGAGGATTTTCCTATGAGTTATTGTTTGGTGATAATTATCGCATGTTGTACAGGATGTGGTTTTATCTGTTGATTTTTTGTTATTTTGTGGGTGTTGTCACCAAACAAATGGCAAATTGAGCTAATTTTATATCTTGCTGATTCTGCGGTTTCTGTTTGTAAATCCTAACAGGTTATATTGACGCGATTGTGATCTGTTGACACATTGTGGGCGTCACAAGGAGGAGGGCGGCAGAGTACCTGGAATCATCATGATTGATCCGACAGGGCTGGCGGGAGTTTTCCTGCTTGTCCCGCACTGTTGTCTCTCCCTGTTTACTATTACATCAGTCTTTGGGTGCATTGCTCGGGCTGAAATAGAAGAAAAGTACAGACCGCCGCGATAAGAATCATCGCGATAACCCCAATTGCGATATCCCTGTTGCAATCACAACAGTCGCGATGACAACAACAGGTCTGACTGACACACAACATCCACAATGGAGTTCATGTAATGGCTAAATCCCTGATGAAATCAAGGGTGCTGAAGTTCAGCCTTGGTTTGCTGGCGCTGTCCGTCGCCGCCGGTGTACAGGCAAAAACCCTGGTGTATTGCTCAGAAGGTTCTCCAGAAGGCTTTAACCCGCAGCTGTTTACGTCCGGTACGACGTTTGATGCCAGCTCCATTCCTATCTATAACCGTCTGGTTGAATTCAAAAGCGGGACTACCGAAATCGAGCCGGGCCTGGCCGAAAAGTGGGACATCAGCGCCGACGGCAAAACCTACACCTTCCACCTGCGTAAAGACGTGAAGTGGCAGGACAGCAAAGAGTTTAAACCGAGCCGTACCTTCAACGCCGACGACGTGCTGTTCTCTTTCCAGCGTCAGATGGACGCCAACCACCCGTTCCATAAAGTCTCCGGCGGCAGCTACGAGTACTTTGAAGGCATGGGTATGTCGGACTTGATCGGCAAAATCGAGAAAGTGGATGACTATACCGTCCGCTTCCAACTGACCCGCGCCGAAGCGCCGTTCCTGGCTGACCTGGCGATGGACTTTGCTTCCATCATGTCTGCCGAGTATGGCGACAAAATGCTGAAAGCCGGTACGCCGGAGAAAATCGACCTGGATCCGATCGGCACCGGTCCGTTCCAGTTGCAGCAGTACCAGAAAGATTCCCGCATTCTCTACAAACGTTTTGACAGCTTCTGGGGCACCAAGCCGGGTATCGACCGTCTGGTGTTCTCCATTACGCCGGACGCCTCTGTGCGTTACGCCAAGCTGCAAAAAGACGAATGCCAGGTGATGCCGTACCCGAACCCGGCCGATCTGACCAACATGAAGCAGGACAAGAACATCGAACTGCTGCAGAAGCCGGGCCTGAACGTGGGTTACCTGTCGTTCAACGTTGAGAAGAAACCGCTGGATAACGTGAAAATTCGTCAGGCGCTGACTTACGCGGTGAACAAGCAGGCTATTATCGAAGCGGTGTATCAGGGTGCCGGTCAGGCAGCGAAAAACCTGATTCCGCCGACCATGTGGGGCTATAACGACGACGTTAAGGACTACGCTTACGATCCGGCCAAGGCCAAAGCGTTGCTGAAAGAAGCCGGTATGGAAAATGGCTTTGAGATAGACCTGTGGGCGATGCCGGTACAGCGTCCGTACAACCCGAATGCGCGCCGTATGGCGGAGATGATTCAGGCTGACTGGGCTAAAGTCGGTGTGAAAGCCAAGATCGTCACCTACGAGTGGGGCGAGTATCTCAAGCGCACCAAGGCTGGTGAGCATCAGACCATGCTAATTGGCTGGACCGGCGACAACGGGGATCCGGATAACTTCCTGGCGACGTTGTTCAGCTGCGATGCGGCGAAGAAAGGCTCCAACTACTCCAAGTGGTGCTACAAGCCGTTCGAAGACCTGATCCAGCCGGCTCGTGCGGTGTCCGATCAGGCTAAACGTATCGAACTGTACAAACAGGCTCAGGTTGTGATGCACGATCAGGCTCCGGCACTGATTGTGGCGCACTCTACCGTGTATGAACCGATCCGTAAAAACGTGAAAGGCTACGTTATCGAGCCGCGCGGCGTACATAGCTTCAATCACGTATCAGTAGATTAATTATCTTATCACGTCACATTTATGGGCGATGGCAGCGCTATCGCCCCTGTTGTTTTTGGAAATGCGTGTTTCTTTAAGTGAGTTTTTTGGAAACTTGTGTTTCCGTAGGGGAACGGCAGGGGGCGCTTCAACGCCTGTTTTAATGCAGTGAGCAATGTCAGGCTCGATGGTGAGCACCATCGGGCCCTTTATTCTCTATACGAGAAAGCACAGAGAGTTCGGGATATGTTGCAGTTCATACTCCGTCGTTTGGGGCTGGTTATCCCAACGTTTATCGGTATTACCCTACTGACTTTCGCTTTCGTGCACCTGATCCCCGGCGACCCGGTGATGATCATGGCAGGAGAGCGCGGAATTTCGCCGGAGCGCCACGCGCAACTGATGGCGGAACTCGGGCTGGACAAGCCGCTCTGGGAGCAATATGTCCACTATATCAACGGCGTGCTGCACGGCGATCTGGGCATATCGCTCAAGAGCCGCATCCCGGTCTGGGATGAATTCGTGCCGCGTTTCAAAGCCACGCTGGAACTGGGCGTCTGCGCGATGATTTTCGCGGTGATCGTCGGCATTCCGGTTGGGGTACTGGCGGCGGTCAAACGCGGTTCCGTGTTCGATCATACCGCGGTCAGCGTGGCGCTGACCGGTTACTCCATGCCGATTTTCTGGTGGGGCATGATGATGATCATGCTGGTATCGGTACAGCTTAACCTGACGCCGGTGTCCGGCCGGGTGGGCGACACCGTATTTCTGGACGACTCCCTGCCGCTGACCGGTTTTATGCTGATCGATACCTTAATCTGGGGTGCGGAAGGTGACTTCAAAGACGCGGTAATGCATATGGTGCTGCCCGCCATTGTGCTTGGCACCATTCCGCTGGCGGTGATTGTACGCATGACGCGCTCGGCGATGCTGGAAGTGCTGGGCGAAGACTATATCCGTACCGCCCGTGCCAAGGGGCTGAGCCGCCTGCGAGTGATTGTGGTACATGCATTGCGCAACGCCATGCTGCCGGTGGTGACGGTGATTGGTTTGCAGGTGGGCACCATGCTGGCCGGGGCGATCCTCACCGAAACCATTTTCTCCTGGCCGGGGTTGGGCCGCTGGTTGATAGACGCATTGCAGCGCCGTGACTACCCGGTGGTGCAAGGCGGGGTATTGCTGGTCGCCACCATGATCATTCTGGTGAACCTGCTGGTGGATGTGCTCTACGGTGTGGTTAACCCGCGCATCCGGCATAAGAAATAAGGGGGACGCGGAGATGACTCACGTTACCGAATCCGCGGCGACGGCTGCGCCGAAGCCCATGACCCCGTTGCAGGAGTTCTGGCACTATTTCAAACGTAATAAAGGGGCCGTCGTCGGCCTGGTTTACATCATCCTGATGCTGGTGGTCGCGATTGGCGCCGGCGTACTGGCGCCGCACGCACCGGCTGAACAGTTCCGCGACGCGCTGCTTAAACCGCCGGTTTGGCAGGACGGCGGCAGCTGGCAGTACATCCTCGGTACCGACGATGTGGGTCGCGACGTGCTGTCGCGCCTGATGTACGGCGCGCGCCTGTCGCTGCTGGTAGGCTGTCTGGTGGTGGTGATGTCGCTTGTCCTCGGCGTCGTTTTCGGGCTGCTTGCCGGTTACTTTGGCGGTACGGTCGACGCCGCCATTATGCGTTTGGTCGATATCATGCTGGCGCTGCCGAGCCTGCTGCTGGCGCTGGTGCTGGTGGCGATTTTCGGCCCGTCTATCGTCAATGCGTCGCTGGCGCTGACCTTCGTATCGCTGCCGCACTATGTACGCCTTACCCGCGCCGCGGTGCTGGTGGAAGTGAACCGCGACTATGTGACCGCCTCGCGCGTGGCCGGTGCCGGCCCGCTGCGCCAGATGTTCGTCAACATTCTCCCTAACTGCCTGGCGCCGTTGATCGTGCAGGCATCGATGGGTTTTTCCAACGCCATTCTCGACATGGCTGCACTTGGGTTCCTCGGTATGGGCGCACAGCCGCCTACGCCAGAATGGGGCACCATGCTCTCCGACGTGCTGCAATTTGCGCAGAGCGCCTGGTGGGTGGTGACGTTCCCCGGTTTGGCGATCCTGCTGGCGGTATTGGCATTTAACCTGATGGGGGACGGCCTGCGTGATGCTCTCGACCCCAAACTCAAGCAGTAATAGAGCAAGCAGTTATAGAGGTAGAGAGATGGCGTTACTCAACGTAGAGAAACTGTCCGTTCACTTTGGTGATGAGGGGTTGCCGTTTCGCGCAGTAGACCGCATCAGCTATCAGGTGGAACAAGGGCAGGTGGTCGGCATCGTCGGCGAGTCCGGCTCCGGCAAATCCGTCAGTTCGCTGGCGATCATGGGGTTGATTGATTTCCCCGGTAAAGTGATGGCCGACCGGCTGGAGTTCAACCAGCGCGATTTGCAGACGCTGTCCGACAAGGAGCGGCGTCAACTGGTGGGGGCGGAAGTGGCGATGATCTTCCAGGACCCGATGACCAGCCTAAACCCTTGCTACACCGTGGGTTTCCAGATTATGGAAGCCATCAAGGTGCATCAGGGCGGCAACCGTAAAACCCGCCGTCAGCGGGCGATCGACCTGTTGAATCAGGTCGGCATTCCCGACCCGGAATCGCGGCTCGATGTGTATCCGCACCAGTTGTCGGGCGGGATGAGCCAGCGCGTGATGATCGCGATGGCGATCGCCTGTCGGCCGAAACTGTTGATCGCCGACGAGCCGACGACGGCGCTGGATGTGACTATTCAGGCGCAGATCATCGAACTGCTGCTGGAGTTGCAGCAGAAAGAGAACATGGCGCTGATCCTGATTACCCACGATCTGGCGCTGGTGGCGGAAGCGGCGCACCACATCATCGTGATGTATGCCGGGCAGGTGGTGGAATCCGGTAAAGCGGCGGACATTTTCCGCGCTCCGCGTCACCCCTATACCCAGGCGCTGCTGCGCGCGCTGCCGGAATTCGCGGTGGACAAGTCCCGCCTGGCGTCGCTGCCGGGCGTGGTGCCGGGCAAGTACGACAGGCCGACCGGCTGTTTGCTCAATCCGCGTTGCCCGTACGCCGGCGATCGTTGCCGTCAGGAAGAGCCTGAGATGCGGGATATCCCCGGTCGTCAGGTGAAATGTCACACACCGCTGGATGATGCGGGGAGGCCAACCGTATGAGCCAGACCATGAATGCCGCCGGGCAGCCGTACCTGCTCGAAGCGATTGATTTGAAAAAGCACTACCCGGTGAAAAAAGGGTTGTTTGCGCCGGAGCGGCTGGTGAAAGCGCTGGATGGCGTCTCTTTTACGCTGGAGCGCGGCAAAACGCTGGCGGTAGTGGGTGAGTCCGGTTGCGGCAAGTCCACGCTGGGCCGCTTGCTGACCATGATCGAAACGCCGTCGCACGGCGAGCTGTATTATCAGGGCCAGGATCTGCTCAAGCCGGACCCGGCGGCGCAGAAGCTGCGTCGGCAGAAAATTCAGATCGTGTTCCAGAATCCGTATGCGTCGCTCAATCCGCGCAAAAAGGTCGGCCAGATCCTGGAAGAGCCGCTGGTGATCAACACCGATCTCACCAAGGCGGAACGCCGTGAAAAAGCGCTGGCGATGATGGCGAAAGTCGGCCTGAAAACCGAGCATTACGACCGCTACCCGCACATGTTTTCCGGCGGCCAGCGCCAGCGTATCGCGATTGCCCGCGGGTTGATGCTCGACCCGGACGTAGTGATCGCCGATGAACCGGTGTCCGCGCTGGATGTATCGGTGCGAGCGCAGGTGCTGAACCTGATGATGGATTTGCAGCAGGATCTGGGGCTGTCTTACGTGTTTATCTCTCACGACCTGTCGGTGGTGGAACACATCGCCGATGAAGTGATGGTGATGTATTTGGGCCGCTGCGTGGAAAAAGGCAGCAAAGACGCGATTTTCAACAATCCGCGCCACCCGTACACCCAGGCGCTGTTGTCTGCGACGCCGCGCCTGAACCCGGACGCCCGCCGTGAGCGCATCAAACTGACCGGCGAGCTGCCAAGCCCGCTCAGTCCGCCGCCGGGCTGTGCCTTCAACGCCCGTTGCCAGCACCGCTTCGGCACCTGCACCCAGTTGCAACCGCACCTGAAACCGCACGGCGAGCAACTGGTCGCCTGCTTCGCGGTGGAGCAGGAGGACAGCCAGGTAAGCTGACGTCTGTGGTAAGTAACATCGGTAGTGAAACAAAAACGGCCCCGATTAAAACCGGGGCTGTTTTTTTATACGTAGAATCGGCTGAGCGGCTTTCGCCAGCATCAGCTATTTTTTAGTAAACATCTCGTCCAGATCCGTCACCGATCGCAGCTTCCAGGCACTGTTTTCCTGCACATAGCAACTGACGAGGCGTTTCGGGCTTTTTTTGCCCAACACCATATACAAGTTGACGCAGACAGGGTCGGCATCGGTACTTTCGATACTGATATTCTGCCGCCAGTCTTCATCGTCAAAATCTTGTACCCGGAGAAAGAAATCCACATCTATGGAAACCTTTGAGGTACGCAGCGCCTTGACGGTGTCGCGGGTGACATACTTCTCCAGTGCCGGGTCATTATCCTGAATAGGGTGCTTGTCCTGGATAATTTGCCCGAGATACCACTGATAAAAGGCAATCGCCTGTTTTGCCGCACCATCGGTATCCACGTATTCCTCTTCTTCCTCTTCAGCGGCAGGGGCGACGCTGGGAGCCGTCAGCTCGGCTTTGAGTGTATCCGCATCAGCATGTTTTGGCGCTGGCGTGCCGGCGGCATAGGCCGCTGCGGAAAATAGCAGCGCCAGAGGGAGTAACTTGTTCATTTTTATATCCTTATAACATCAGTAATTGTGTTAGACGTTCGACGGGATAGGGCGCTTTATTCTCTCAATTGCCGCCACTTACTATCGATCTCCCGCTGAATGGTGGTGATCAATGGAGCTGGTAGGTTGAAATGGCTGGCTTCCCGATGAAATCCTTTGGCGACGTCGTAGAGCTCATCCGCCATGTCGAGTACAGCTTTGGCCTTTGATAACCCAGCCTGTCCCGCCAGTTGCTCCATTGTGCTTAAGGTAATTCGGGAACCGTGACCATTAAACGCCGTCATATGCTCTCCCTGTGGCGATGGACTGTAGACCACATCATAAAACGGGGAAAGTCGCCAGTTGTCCCGGTCGTCCGCCAGAAACGAGAAATTTTTGGCGTGGTCGTCCTGATTGACCAACAGGTAATTGAACAGTGCTCGATGCAGTAGCTTTCTGGCTTCTGTCACTCCGCACAGTAGGCGTGTTGCCTTGATCAGATCGACATAATCCAGAGAAGGCGCACGGAAGGAGGCATCCAGCAAGCCGCTGGCGGACACCATATGCAACCGGCCTGTTTCGCCGACACAGTCAAATCTGGACTGTTGTAACCAGTAGCGCCCTTCACCGACAGGCAGCAACTCAAAGTCGGCCACATCAATACCGACTTGCCTGGCTATTTTCATATAGAGGTACTCGATTTGGCTTTCAGCATGTTGGAGAGCGAATTTCTCTGATGTGAGCTTGACCAGTAGTTTGTCGCCCGCCGTATCCTGACGAGTGGTAAAGGTGCCGTCAGGCTTTTTTGTCACGCTGAGCTTCGGTCTGGCGCCACCAGAACCCCCAGCGTTCATCAAGTGTGCAATCAGACTGGATTCTGTACCTTCGAACTCTTCGACGGCGGCGTGACCCAGTTGGATCAACTCAATGGCCTCTTCACCAACGCCGTCAGGACGGGACATTGCTGGCTCATAGCGTAATGCACCCGGACCTCGGTGACCGATAAAAGCGAGTCTTTCCAGAGCCGTAATCCGAGCGGGGTTATAACCCTGCTGGCGGAAAAATCGGTCCATCAGATACAAACCCCAGCCGTCAGGCAGACTGTCGCCAAATATGCCGTGTAAGCCGTAATGAGGCTGGCGTGGCGCAGCCTGAAGCTGGTTATTGAACGCCAGATTGAAGGGGCCGAGAGAGGATGTATGGCTGGCGAGATAGTCTGCGTCATACTGGAAATAGACACCTTGGCGGTTTTCCGCCAGTTGTCCAACCCGTTCGTCCCGGCCATCACTTAAGCGGCGTATGACACCCAGAGGCACACTAAGCATTTTTGAGAACCTCTTCGATGCTGGTCGGCGTATGCGCTTGATTGGTGAGCGTGTTGAGATCGTTCAGGTTGCCCAGAACTTCGTACAACATCAGAAACTGTCTGAGTGAGATGTTACCTGTCGCTTCAAATTTGCGGATAGTGCTGTTGGGAACACCGGACTGTCGGGCCAGCGCATCGACAGAGAGTTTGCGATGTTTGCGCATCGCTTTCAGGTGCTGTTTGAGGTTTTGTTGAATATCGTAAGCCGTGTGTAGCGATAGCATATCAAGGCTCCTGAATACGCCATATTTGCTACTATATTAGCAAATATGGCGTAGAAATGACATTCGTTGCTAATATGGTAGCAACTAATGTTGTCGGCTACGTCATCAATCCCGATGGCCGCTCGGTTCTGCTCTCCCGGACCCAGCGCGCCAGCAGCCGAATAGCGTCGTGCACCTCTTCGTTCCAGCCGAAACCGGCGTTCAGGCGCAGGCAGTGGTCGTAGCGCTGGTCGGTGGCAAAGATGTGCCCCGGCGCGATACCGATGCCCTCTTGCCGGGCGCGGGAAAACAACTCGCGCGACGAGCGACAGCCCGGCGGCAGCGTGACCCAGATGGGCGTCGTAACCGCCGTTGCGCAATAGCTCGGCCAGTGCCACCTGCGGCGTCAGCGAGGTGCCCATGGTGGAAGTGAACTTGAGAGCGGCAATGTTGCGCTGCTGGCCGAAAGCAATACGGTGAACGCATCGCTGCCGGGCATGACGCTGACCACGCTGTTGCTGACACTGGCTGCTGCGGCGTCCTGGGCCTGCGGCAATATCTGCAACAAGCAGATTATGCGTCGTTATCAGGTCAACGCCATGTCGCTGGTGGTCTGTAGTGCGTTGATTCCGGTGGGACCGTTCCTGCTGTGCTCCTGGTTATTTGAGGGCGGAGACGCCATTGTCGCCAGCCTGACGACGATTCGGTTGCCTACCGTAATGGCGCTAATGTATTTGTCGTTTATTTCTACACTTTTCGGATACGCCATCTGGGGTTATCTGTTGTCGCGCTATGAAACCTGGCGGGTCGCGCCGTTATCGCTGTTGGTGCCGGTGGTTGGCATACTGAGCGCGGCGCTACTGCTGGGGGAAAGTCTGTCGGGCGGGCAACTGTCGGGAGGGTTGCTGGTGATGCTGGGATTGCTGGTCAATGTATTCGGCGCGCGGTGCTGGCCGTTGCGG
Organism: Dickeya sp. ws52; assembly: GCF_007210685.1. Taxonomy (NCBI): domain Bacteria; kingdom Pseudomonadati; phylum Pseudomonadota; class Gammaproteobacteria; order Enterobacterales; family Pectobacteriaceae; genus Dickeya; species Dickeya sp. ws52. The sequence goes on along the minus strand of NZ_SZVX01000026.1, from coordinate 13,804 downwards.
CTGGCGCGTCAGTCATGACGTACTGTCGGGTGGTAATCCGAGGGGTGGGATCATTTAATTTATTTTAACCGTCTGGTTAATATTTAATCGTGGATTTTAGGCGAACACTACGCTATCTTCTCGCGGTCATTTATTGTTCGGCATCGAACAGGTAATTCCCTCGGTGATTAACCACCAGGGGATTATTGATACAGTGAAATCTTAGCCCGATAAATTACTCTGCTTTCAGCACGTTAAAGAAGATAATGTTCACTTGCGGATGATGTTATTTATTTTTCCGGGGTAATTTACCTTCATCGCAAATCTCGGTATAAGACTAATCCTAAAAGATTGTTTTTTGCGCTATCGCCCAGCGCTATATTCGCCGTCACCCTTTTCCAGGGAAATGTCAGTTAGATGAATAGTTATGATGATATGCAGCGCTTTAAGGATAAAGCCCAGATAAACGATATTAATTTCAGGGACATGTCCGGCCAGGTATTGCAATCTGACACCGTAGTCTGGCCGATCATGAAACAGCTGTTGCGCAATCAGGCAAGCGACGATTCGCTGTCCGGCGCGCAATCGGTGAGTATTGCGCAACCGGTGGCGGCTAATCTACATGCTTTGTCTGCGCCGGCGCCGTCAGCGTCTCGGCGTGTAACGCCAACATCAGCTCTGGTTTCCGGTTCTTCCGAAGATACCCCGCTTGCTCTGTTTAATGCGGTTGCTGCGTCATTGCCGCCGGTTGAGGCGGCGCCAGCGCCAGCGCCAGCCGCTGTGCCGGTAGCGGCGGCGGCGAGCGACGTTGCGCCGGAAGCGGCACGTCCGCATCCGCTGGCGTCTGCCCCGGTAATAGGTGGGGCTCAGGTTGTTCCAGAAGCCGGCCGGTTTCGCCAGTTATTCACTCGTCACCACCCTGATGAAATCCATTCGGCACCGAAGACCATGTTGTTGAAACCCTTGCTGGAGAGAATCGCGTTATGCCGTTAGTTTGTGTTTGTTCTCCGAAAGGTGGCGTCGGCAAAACCACCCTGGCGGCTAATCTGGCCTATGCGCTGGCCCGCGGCGGCAGCAAGGTGCTGGCGATTGATTTTGATGTACAGAACGCACTGCGGCTGCATTTTGGCGTGCCGCTGGGCGATGAGCGCGGTTACGTCGCCAAATCCGATGAAACGGCTGACTGGAGCCAGTCTATCCTGACCACGGACGATAATATTTTCGTATTGCCCTACGGCAATGTCACCGAGGAGCAGCGGCTGGCGTTTGAGCACCGTCTGACGACCGACCCGCTGTTTATTAAACGCGGTCTGAGTACGGTGATGAACTATCCGGGGCTGGTGATCGTGGCGGATTTCCCGCCCGGGCCGAGCCCGGCGCTGAAGGCCATGACCGAACTGGCCGATCTGCATCTGGTGGTGATGATGGCGGATACCGCCTCTCTGTCGTTGATGCCGCACATTGAGGGCAACAAGCTGACTGGCCAGGCGCTGAACCGCCGCAAGGGATCTTACCTGTTGCTGAACCAGACGGACAACCGCCGTACGATCAGCAGCCAGGTGGCGTCGTTTGTCCAGCAACGTATGCCGGATAAACTGATTGGCAGCGTACACCGTGATGAAAGCGTCGCTGAAGCCAACGCTTCCCAGCGATCTATTTTTGATTTCAGCCCGGTTTCCGCCGCTGCGTTTGATATTGAGCTGATTGGAAAACGCGTTGCGTCGCTGTTGGATATCCGCATCGGTAACGGAGAAGTTCACGCCGATTTTCCAGCCTACCAGACTGTTCCGGCCAATTAAGCGCCGGTTCGGCCTAATCCGTACGGAATTCATGTTCCCCGGCTGGCTTTCTCAGCGCAAGGTATGTGCGCGCGAACGTTTTCCATCAATGAAGTATCAGGATAATCGATGAAAAAAATCCTGTTTTTAACCGTGTTGTTGTTATTGCTACCGGTTGCGGCGGTGATTGTCATCACCCCGATGGACAGTGAAAAACAATATATATTCGGCCTGATTAGCCTGGCGCTGATGTTTTTGCTGGGATTAAACAAGAGTCGGCAAGTTACGGTCATACTGATTGTTTTGTCGGTATTGACCTCGACACGCTATATATACTGGCGGGCAACGGCGACCCTGCATTTCAATTCTGAAATTGAAGCCATTCTGGGTATTGGCTTATTTATCGCCGAGCTCTATGTCTGGGTTATTTTGTTATTAGGTTTTCTCCAGACGGCCTGGCCGCTGGAGCGGGTGATTGAGCCGATGCCGGAGGACACCCAATCGTGGCCGACGGTGGATGTGTATATCCCTACCTATAACGAGAGCCTGGATGTGGTGCGTGATACGGTGCTGGCGGCGCAGTGCATCGACTACCCGCGCGAAAAAATGAAAATCTATCTGCTGGATGACGGCAAGCGCAGCGAGTTCGCCGTGTTCGCTTCGCAAGCGGGCGTCGGTTATATCACCCGCGATAACAATGCTCACGCCAAGGCCGGTAACCTCAACCATGCGCTCAGGTTGACGCAGGGCGAACTGATTTGCGTGTTTGACTGCGACCATGTCGCCAAGCGTATTTTCCTGCAGGCGACGGTCGGCCCGTTCCTGTCGGACCCGAAGCTGGCGCTGTTGCAGACGCCGCATTACTTCTACTCGCCGGATCCGTTCGAACGTAACCTGCGCGCGGCGCGTAATATGCCGAACGAAGGCGCGCTGTTTTACGGGCCGGTGCAACAAGGCAACGATCTCTGGAACGCGGCCTTTTTCTGCGGCTCCTGTGCGGTGATTCGTCGTTCGGCGCTGGACGAGATCGGCGGCTTTGCGGTGGAAACCGTGACGGAAGACGCGCATACCGCCATCAAGATGCAGCGCAAAGGCTGGAAGTCGGCTTTTCTGTCGATGCCGCTGGCGGCAGGGCTGGCGACCGAACGGCTGGTGCTGCATGTGATTCAGCGTACCCGCTGGGCGCGCGGCATGACGCAAATCTTCCGGGTCGATAACCCGTTATTCGGCCGTGGGCTGAGCTGGCCGCAGCGGTTGTGCTACCTCAATGCCATGTTGCATTTCCAGTTCGGCTTACCGCGCGTGGTGTTTCTGACCGCGCCGCTGGCCTACCTGCTGTTTAATCTCAATATTATTCATGCTTCGGCGGCGATGATCTTTGCCTATGCGCTGCCGCATCTGATGGTGTCGATGTACCTTAACTCGCGTATGAACGGGCGTTTTCGGTACAGCTTCTGGGGCGAAATCTACGAAACGGTGATGGCGTTCCATCTGGTGATTCCGACGATCGTCACCCTGTTTTCGCCGACGCGCGGCAAATTTAACGTGACCGATAAAGGCGGGTTGCTGGACGAAGGTTTTTTTGATTTTCGTATCGTGCGGCCGCATATCGTTGCGGCGGTGTTGCTGGGCGCAGGCGTGGTGGCCGGCATTACCCGTATCGTCGCGCATGATTATTTCAATGTTGACCCTTATGTGATGCTGCTGAACGTGGGATGGGCGCTGCTCAGCTTGTTGACCCTGCTGGCGGCGATCGCCGTGGCGCGGGAAACCAAACAGGTGCGCAAGACCATCCGTATTGATGTGGATGTGCCGGCCATTATCCATTACGCCAGCGGTATTGCATCCCGCACCACCACCGTCAACCTGTCGATGGGCGGGGTGCAGCTTAAAGCGCCGGACCAGCGCCACAAAACCGATGAGATTGAGGCGGTTGAACTGTTGCTGCAATCCAGCGAAATCTGCCTGCCGGCGCAGTCGGTGGCGGCGGACGACGACACCATTCGCCTGCGATTCGATGATATTCCGCTGGCCCAGCGCCGGGCGCTGGTACGCGTGGTGTTGTCGCGAGCGGATGCCTGGATGGGCAAGCCCTGGCCGCAGGATCGCCCCTTGCGCTCGCTGTGGGCGGTAGTCTGTACGGTCTGCGCGTTCTTCTGGATGAGTTTGCGGGGCCGCGGCAGAAAAGCGGACCTGAAAAAGGAGGACGCCGCAGCATGATGACGCCACGTTTTCTAAAAGCGCTGCTGTCACTGTGTGTGAGCAGCGTGTTGACGCTGGGCGCGGGCGGTGTGCTGGCGGCCGGCGATAATACGGCGGATGAGCCGCTGCCTGCGATGCTCAGCCCCGGCGGTGGTAATCCGCCGCCGGCCATGACGGAATCGGCGCCGACGATATCGTTACCTGCGATGCCGCCGGTAACGTCGCCGGCCCCGGCAACGTCATCAACGTTATCAACATCATCAACGTCATCGCTCCCGGCGGAGCCGGATGCGGCGCCGATAGCGCCGGAGTCTCCGTTGCCGGTATCGCCGTCGTTAACGACGCCGGCCATGTTGCTGCCTGCGGCTGTCGGCGATCAGGCCGGCGCAGGCTACCAGCCGCTGTCCAGCGATGTTTCCGTGGCGCAGATGGGGCAAACGCAAGGGATCACGCTGGCGGGCGGTCAGGCGCAGGCCGGGGTGATTTTTACTCTGCCGGGCGACCAGGTAGTCACCAACGCGCGACTGGATCTGGCGTTGCGGGTGTCGCCGGAGCTGGCGGCGCTGAATACCTCGATGCAACTGATGCTGAACGGTCAGCCGTTGGGCACCGTGCCGCTGAATGCCGCGACGGGCGACAGCACGCTGTTTCAACTGGATATTCCCGCCGCGATGGTGGTATCCAGCAACAACCTGAGTTTTCGCGTCAATGATGCCGACCGTCTGCTGTGCGAGCGCGATAGCGCGACCCGCTACAACCTGACCATCCTGCCGACCACGATTCTGCATCTGGAAGGTCAGCAGCTTGATATCGGCACCCGGCTGGAGAATTTCCCGCGTCCGTTCGTCGACCCGTTGCAGATGACGCCCGCCTCGGTAACCATGGTGTTTCCGGCGAGTGTGACGCCAGGGCAAGTCAGCGCGGCATCGCTGGTCGCCTCCTGGTTGGGAATGCGGATGGACGGCTACGGCGTGACGTTCCCGGTAATACGCGATGCGTTGCCTGAAAAAAGCGGCATGGTGTTTGGCCGCCCAGGGGAGAAAGTCGGCGCGTTGACGCTGCCGGAGGTTGCCGTGCCTACGCTGCAACTGATTGATAACCCGGTGAATCCCATTTACAAACTGATGCTGGTGGTCGGCAAGGATGACGAGCAACTGCGGCAGGCGGCGTACCGTCTGGCCAGCCAGCCGTTGACCGGCGATGCTTCCACCCTCTCGGTCACGCCGCAGACAATACCGTTTCGCCGCAATTATGACGCACCGCGTTGGATCAACACCGATCGGCCGGTACGGTTGAGCGAACTGTTGCGCGCCGATCAAAATATGACGGTCAGCGGGCTCTGGCATGAGGCGCTGCGGATTAATTTCCGCGCGGCGCCGGATTTGTTCCTGTGGGACGGCGATGCCATTCCGGTACAAGTCGATTACCGTTTCCCGTCGGAAAGCTGGATTGATGAAAACCGTTCGTACCTGAACGTGATGCTCAACGGCACGTTCCTGCGCAACCTGACGGTGAACAAGATCGGCGTGTTGCAACAACTGTGGCGCGAGATGGGCGGCGATACCCGCCAGGAGAGCTATACGCTGAAGGTCGACCCGTATCTGATTTACGGCTATAACCAGTTCCAGCTCTACTTCAACATCCGCGCGAAAGAGGATGCGCCGTGCAGCGTGCTGCTGAATAACAACATCAAGAGCCAGATTGCCGATAGTGCGTCGATCGATCTGAGCCGGACGCGCCATTTCACCTTGTTGCCGAATCTGTCCTATTTTGTAGGCGTGGCATTTCCGTTCACCCGTCAGGCGGATTACGCGCAAACCGTCATGCTGTTGCCGGAAAACCCCTCCGATGCCGAAATCGGTCTATTGCTGGATCTGGCCGGCCGCGCCGGCGACGCCACAGGGGTCAGCCTTAATCACAACCGTGTGATGTTCGGCTTGCCGGGCAACGCCGCTGACCGCCAGAAACTGGAAAACAGCGATGTTCTAACGGTGACTACGTTGCAGCAGGCGGCGTTCAATCAAAAACTGTTGGCCGATTCGCCCTACATGGTCAATGACCGTACCTTTGGCGTGAAAACGCCCGGCATCTGGGAGCGTTTGCGAACCCTGGTGACCGGCGACTGGGACCGCACACCGCTGGATGCCGACCGTTACTTCTCGTCTAACGAAGCCTGGCGCGGTTTCCTGAGCTATCGTTCGCCGTGGAGTCCCGAACATGTGGTGGTCGTTGCCACCGGCAGCGACGACGAGCAGTTATTGCGGCTGTACGGCGATCTGAACTCACCGAACATTAACGCCGCGGTGCGGGGCGATACCGCCATCATTACCGATGAAAACGGCGTGCGCAGTTTCCGGGTGGGGCCACAGTTCCCCAGTGGTGAAATGCCCTGGTACATGATGATTGTCTGGTACGCCAATCAGCATTCGGTGTTGATGGCGGTCGCCGCAATGCTGCTGGCGGCGGCCATAGGGCTGAGCCTGGCATCGATCCTCCGGCGGCTGGCGGAGAAAAGGTTGTCGACCCGACGTGATGCGGGATCGGATAAAAAATAAGCGAGCCACCTATGAAGATGACGACATTAACAGCCCGCATCCGTCAGTCACTGTCTCTTACCGGGGTGGTGGTCGGCGGTATGCTGTCGACCTGTGCACTGGCGGCACAGGCCAATCCGGCGCTACAGGCGCTGTTTGAACAGGCGGATTACTGGCATCAGCGTTCTCACGACGATCTTGCCCGCAACGCGCTGCAAAAAATCCTGATGGTGGATGCCAACAACACGCAGGCGTTGTACCTGATGGCGTTGTACGCTCAAAACGGCGGCGACAACGCCGAGGCCGCCAAATGGCGTGAGCGCCTGAGCAAGGCATCGCCGCAGGACCCGCTATTGCAGGCGCTGGATAATGCCCGACAGGCCGCGACTATTCCGCCGTCGCAACTGGCGCTGGCGCGTCAGCAGGCGCGCAGCGGTAATATCAGCGCGTCGCTGCAAACCTGGCGCAATCTGTTTAGCGGCAGCCAGCCGCCGGCCAGCATCGCAGCGGAATACTACCTGACCATGGCGGGCGACCGTACATTATTGCCGCAGGCGATTGACCACCTGCGCGAGTTTGCGGCGGCGCACCCGCAAGATACCCATGCCGCCGTGGCGCTCGGCAAGGCGCTGACCTATCAGGAATCGACCCGCCGCGAAGGGATGCAGATGCTGAGCGGGCTGGCGTCCGGCAGCGCCGATGCCGATCAGGCGATGCGGCAGGCGCTGCTGTGGCTGGCGCCGAAGATAGACGACGCCCCGCTCTATCAGCTCTACCAGCAGCGGCATCCGCAGGATTCCGCGGTGATGGACTATTACCGCAAAAATGTGGGCGGCAACGAGAAAGACAAAGGCTTTACCGCGCTCAACAGCGGCGATCTGTCCAGTGCGCAAACCGCATTCGGCCAGGTGCTACAGGCTAACCCGGAAGACGCGGATGCGCTGGCGGGCATGGGGTATGCCGCCCAGCGTCGCGGCGATTTCGCCGCCGCGGCGTCCTATCTGGACCGGGCCGCCCGGCAAGGCGGCGAAAACAGTGCGCAACGCCGGCAGCAGGCAGACGACGCCCGTTTCTACGCCCAACTGGCGAATGCTCAGCAGGCGATGAAGAGCGGCGATACGGCGCAGGCGTTGACGCTGAGCGAACCGCTGGCGCAGGCCGGCGGCGATAAAGGGCTGACGGCGAAACTGTTCCGGGCGGATGTACTGCGTCGTACCAACAATTTTTCGCAGGCGGAACGGCTGTACCGCGATATTTTGCAAACGGATGCGGATAACCGTAACGCCAAAGAAGGGCTGTATTACGTTCTGCGTGAGCAGAATCGTGCCGACGAGGCCAATACCCTGTTTACCGCTTTGCCGGAGAGCGTGCGTCGCAGTATGGCGCCGCGCCCGGTCGCCACCAGCTCGCCGGTTCGTAATGAAGCTAAACAGGCACTGGCGGCGGGCGATACCACCCGGGCCATCGGCCTGCTACAGCAGGGTGTGCAGCGTTTCCCGAACGACGGTTGGTTGAAGCTCGATCTGGCGCGGATTTACCAACAGCAGGGCAATACCGCGGCGGCGACGGCGTTGATGCAGCCGTTATTCCGCACCGGCGCCAGTGCCGAAGACCTGTACGCCGCGGCGCTGTTCGCCAGTGAAAATAACGCCTGGCAGCAGGCCAGCACGTTGCTGTCGCGCATTCCGCCGCGCAATCAGAACGAGGATACCCGGAGCCTGGCGCGGCGGGTCAATTTCAATTTGCAGATGGCGACCGCGCAGGTGTATTTGTCGCGGGGCGAGAACGCCGCGGCGGCCAATACCTTGCGGGCGCTGTCGGTCACACCGCCGGACAACCCGGCCGATGCGGGCAAACTGGCCCGGTCGCTGGCGGCGGCGGGCGATGCTACGGCGGCGGTGGCGCTGGTGCGCAACAACATGCAGCGCGGCGTGCAGGGCAACGCCGGCGATTACGCCGATCAGGTCGGCGTGCTGAATCAGGCTGGATTGAGCGACGAGGCGCAGTCGTGGCTGAGCCGCCCGGAGCTGGTGTCGCGCAGCAGCACCGCGCAGTTGGATCAGCTGCGTACCGGCTTCGTCGTGCGCGAAGCCGACAGTCTGCGAGAGAACCAACAGTATGCACAGGCCTACGACAAGCTGGCCCGTGCGCTGCAGCGCGATCCGAAAAATACCGATCTGATGTTCGCCATGGCCCGGTTATACCAGTCCGGCAAAATGCACAAAGAGGCGGCGGACGTTTACGACTACCTGTTGTCGCACGATACGCCGACACAGGAAGCGCGCGTCGGCGCCATTAATGTGGCGCTGGAGCGTAGCGATGCGAAAAAGGCGCAGGCGTTGTCCGCCGGGTTACAGGGCGAGCAAACGCCGGAGCGATTGTTGCTGCTGGCCCGCGTCGCGGACGCCGAAGGCAACCGTGATCAGGCCTTGGCTTACCTGAGAACCGCCCGTGCTAAAGCCGTGGGGCTGGAAGGCGCCGCCCCCGGCAAAGCGCCTGCGATCGGCGGTCTGGCCGTGGCGGATAATCCGTTCATCAATCGTGCGACGCCAGCGGCGGCCCGTACTGCCGGTAATCCTTCCGCTTATGGCACCGTGATGCCGTGGCAGCAACGTAATGATGTTGCTGCCGGCGATACCGCACCGGCTCAGCAGTCAGCGGCTACGCTAACCCAGATCAACACCATGATGGACGATCTGGAGAGGGATAACGGCGGCTGGGCGCAAACCGGGGTGCAGATTCGTAGCCGTGATGGCGAGTCGGGCCTGAGCCGGTTAACCGAAGCCAAAGCTCCGTTGACCTGGTCGAGCGGCTCGTTTGGCGATGCGCGGATCAATTTTAGTGTTACGCCGATCACCATGAATGCCGGCGCGGCCGACGGTACAACCAGCCGACGTTTCGGCACCGGTGCGCTGTCTCAGTCGATTACCGCAGCGGTTCAGACTCTGCAAAACGAGCGTGCGAATGGCGCCAACGTGCCTAACCTCAGTTTTAACGATTTGAACCCACTCACCACCGCCGGGCTGACAAACCTGCAAAATATGCAAGGCATCCTGCAGAATTCGACTCGTAAGCCAAATATCGATCTGGTGAATGTTGATTCACCCGGTGGGCAGCGTGCGTCCGGGGCGGAGCTGAATCTGGCGTTGATCGGTAAGAATTATAAAGTTGATTTCGGTAGTACGCCGTTGGGCCAGGAGTTGAATACACTGGTAGGTGGGGTGCAGTGGTCGCCCAAACTGACCGACTTCCTGACACTGGTGGTGACCGGCGAGCGTCGTGCGGTAACGGATAGTCTGTTGTCGTATGTCGGCGCTAAAGATGCCTTGACCGGCAAACGCTGGGGGCAGGTCACCAAGAACGGCGGTAACGTACTGCTGAGCTATGACAACGGCGATGTCGGTTTCTATGGCGGCGGCGGCGCTTACAGCTATCTCGGCGAAAATGTGAAGAGCAATACCAGCGTGATGGCGAATGCCGGCGCCTATATCCGGCCGTTCCATGACCGTGATCGTGAACTGAAAACCGGCGTGAGCCTGAGCTGGATGAATTTCTCTAAAAACCTCGGCTATTACAGCTATGGTCAGGGGGGCTATTTCAGCCCGCAGGACTATGTGTCAGTGTCGTTGCCGGTGGAGTGGAGTCAGAAATATGATGACCTGAGCGTTAAAGCGGGCGTAGCGGTCGGTTTCCAATCTTATTCACGCGATCGCAGCGCCTATTTTCCCAATAATCCCGACTGGCAGACGTTGCTGGAGTCTGCCGAATCGGCTGGGTTAGCCAAAGAATCCCACTATGCCGGCGAGAGTAAGAGCGGCGTTGGCTATAACGCGCATGTCGGCGCGGACTATCGCGTAACTAAAGATGTGACCGTCGGCGGACAGATGAGCTACGACACCTTTGGCAACTATAACGAAACCACGGCCCAGCTCTATTTCCGCTATGGGCTCGGAGGCAAATAAGCATGAGTGACATGCAACAACATGCACTGAACTATTATCGCCAGCAGCAATTGCCACCCGGCTGGGCGGATTTGTTCGGCGTGATCGTCAACGGGATGATGGATAACGCCGGCGAACAGGAAGGACTGGCGTTTTTACGCCACATGGGTGAACAACTGGCTGAACGCTACCCGCTGTCTGAAGCGATAACCGTGGTGGATCTTGAGCGGGAGATGAATCAGGTGTTGTCGCAGTTTCACTGGGGATGCGTGGATCTGCGCCCGTATGAAAACCGTCTGGAAATCTACCATCTGGCATTGCCTGGCTTGTTCAATACGGCGGGCAGCACACGCTGGCGTATGGCGATGGCGGCAGTATTGCAGGGGCTGTACAGTCGCTGGTTGCGCGAGCAGGGCGGTGCGGAACAGGTGCCGTTGTCTTATCAGGAAACCGACGATAGTTCGGTTCTGCTGTTTCGTTACCAACACTGAGCCGGGGACATAACATGCTAAAGCCAATGTGGCGTGGTTGGATATTGATGCTGATGGTGTGGTTTAGTGTGTCGGCGACGGCGGCAACCGGCTGGGAAACCTATAAAAGCCGCTTCATGACCGCAGACGGGCGCATTCAGGATACCGGCAATAAGAATGTCAGCCATACCGAAGGCCAGGGTTTCGCCATGATGATGGCGGTACATTACGATGACCGTGCGGCGTTCGATAACCTGTGGAACTGGACGCAGAGCCACCTGAAAAATACCGTCAACGGCTTGTTTTACTGGCGTTATGACCCGGCGGCATCCAACCCGGTAGCCGATCGGAACAACGCATCGGACGGCGATGTGCTGATTGCCTGGGCGTTGCTGAAGGCCGGTAACAAGTGGCAGGACAACCGCTATTTGCAGGCTTCCGACGGCATCCAGAAAGCGATCATCAGCAACGAGATTATTCAGTTCGCCGGGCGCACCGTGATGTTGCCGGGCGCGTATGGCTTCAACAAGAACAGCTATGTCGTCCTTAACCCGTCGTATTTCTTGTTCCCCGCCTGGCGCGACTTTGCCAATCGCAGCCACCTTCAGGTCTGGCGGCAACTGATTGACGATAGCTTATCGTTGGTTGGAGAAATGCGTTTCGGGCAGACGGGATTGCCGACGGATTGGGTGGCGTTAAACGCCGATGGCAGCATGGCGCCGGCAACCGCCTGGCCGTCGCGTTTCAGTTATGATGCTATTCGTATTCCGTTGTACCTGTACTGGTATGACGCCAAAACGATGGCGCTGGTGCCGTTCCAACTGTATTGGCGGAATTATCCCCGTTTGGCGACGCCGGCCTGGGTCGATGTGCTGAGCAATAACACCGCGCCTTACAGTATGCAGGGCGGTTTACTGGCGGTGCGTGACCTGACGATGGGCAGTTTCGACGGGCTTAGCGATCAGCCCGGCGCGGCGGAAGATTATTACTCGTCCAGCTTGCGTTTGCTGGTTGCCTTGGCGCGCGGTCAGTAACGGCGCGGCGGCACATATGGCGGGGATGTCGTTCCCGCCACTTTTTTGTTCTGTTTTCCTCTCTCTGTATTCCCCTGTTCACATCTTATTTTTCACGCTTTGTTAACCTGATTGTTACTCGTGATCCTATTCACAAAAAATTCTTATGAATCAGCGCAAGATAGTACTGCAGCGCGCTTTGTTCGCGCGGCAAGAGGGTGTTGGTTGTGCGTGATGTTATCAATAAATTAATGTAATGTTTTTTGGGAATGGGGTGTTGAAGCGATTCAGCTCTTGTTTTTAACCGGATGTTCACAAACTAAAGTTATAAAAGTATTCACTCTGTTATCAGGGTGTTATTTTCCGGCGCAAGCACAGGCGGCAATTTTATCGTTCTTTGTCCCCTGTGTTTTTTCCCATCAAAGGACGTCACACTATGAAAAAATCAATATTCAAAAGTCTCTACTTTCAGGTGCTTACAGCTATTACCATCGGGATACTGCTGGGGCATTTCTACCCGGCACTAGGGCAGCAGATGCAGCCTCTGGGCGACGGATTCGTGAAATTAATCAAAATGGTGATCGCGCCTGTCATCTTCTGTACCGTCGTCACCGGGATCGCCGGGATGGAGAGTATGAAAGCCGTCGGACGTACCGGCGCTGCCGCGCTGCTCTATTTTGAAATTGTGAGTACGCTGGCGTTGATCATCGGCCTGGTAGTGGTGAATGTGCTGCAGCCTGGTGTCGGCATGAACGTAGATCCGGCGTCGCTGAATGCGGCAGCGGTAGCGAATTATGCGACTGAAGCCGGCAAGCAGGGTGTTATCCCATTCCTGATGGATGTGATTCCTTCCAGTGTGATTGGTGCTTTCGCCAGCGGCAACATCTTGCAGGTGCTGCTGTTCGCGGTGATGTTCGGTTTCGCTCTGCACCGTCTGGGGCCAAAAGGTGTGGTGATTTTTGATGTGATCGAAAGTTTCTCCAATGTCATTTTCGGCATCATCAACATGATCATGCGTCTGGCGCCGCTGGGGGCATTCGGTGCGATGGCTTTCACCATCGGCAAGTATGGCGTAGGTACGCTGGTACAACTGGGCCAGTTGATTATCTGCTTCTACATCACCTGTATTCTGTTCGTGGTGTTGGTGCTGGGTTCTATCGCCAAAGCTACCGGTTTCAGCATCTTCAAGTTCGTTCGTTACATTCGTGAAGAACTGTTGATCGTTCTGGGAACGTCGTCTTCGGAGTCTGCGCTGCCGCGTATGCTGGAGAAGATGGAAAAACTGGGTTGTAAGAAATCAGTCGTGGGCCTGGTGATTCCGACCGGCTACTCCTTCAACCTGGACGGCACCTCGATTTACCTGACCATGGCGGCGGTATTTATCGCTCAGGCGACCAACAGCCACATGGATATCTGGCATCAGATCACCTTGCTGGTGGTGCTGCTGCTGTCGTCGAAAGGTGCTGCGGGCGTGACAGGCAGTGGCTTTATCGTACTGGCGGCAACGATTTCCGCTGTAGGACATCTGCCGATTGCCGGTCTGGCGCTGATTCTGGGGATTGACCGCTTCATGTCCGAAGCCCGTGCGTTGACCAACCTGGTCGGTAACGGTGTTGCAACCGTGGTCGTCGCCAAATGGTGTAAACAGCTTGATTCCAAACAGATGGACGATGTGCTGTCCGGTCGTCATGACGGCGCGGCGGCGGAATCCCGTCCGTCCTGATACGTCACACGGATTTTCTCCTGCCTTTCTTTACCCACAGTTCGGTTCACGGGCTGTGGGTAATTCTTATCCATTCTGTGCTAGATTTAGGGTGTGTCCCGTAACTGTTTTTTGTACAATCAGGGACATGATTTCATCACAAGAAGTGCTTTAATTTGGCTCGT
>NZ_SZVX01000025.1:0-50262 GCF_007210685.1 Dickeya sp. ws52 | reverse complement strand
AACTACCTGAGTATGCTAAAACTGGGAGCGATCAGGTTATTTTTAAAGCGGTTGTTAAGTTAAGGGACACAGCCTAACTCCCGCTCAACGCTACTGTATATTCTGGTCAACATATGAATGTATTTTTATTTAATGTCCGCTTCACGGCCTGAGATATTCAGCAAATTCAGTAAGGGCGAACGCCATTCTTTGAGAGCCAGTAAATATTTTGCTTCGTCGTAACAGGTTCTGCTCTTACAGCAACAGTAAATTATCCGGATCCATTTGAACGCAAGTGCCCGGATCGCAGACTGGTGAGATTTGCCCTTCTCTCTGAGGACCTGATAATACAGCCAGGCCCAGTATGTCAACACCAAGATTATTGGCCGCTTTGGGGGTGAGGACGATTTTCGCCATCTCATCATCACTGACTGGCGTGGTGTTTTTTGCCGGCACTCCGGCTTTGCGTTTTTCCTTTAACCGGTGGCTTTATTCCTTTATTTTAAGTTTTTTGGGTGGTGAAGTGGCCTGTCCAGGATTGCCTTTGCCAGCACGTTATCCCCGCCTCTCTCCCCATGACCTGCCCCCAGAATTAGATACAACCTTCAGTTAGTAATGTCGGTTGGTTTTTCTTCATATTTCCCGTTTCGCCAGCCCACAGTAAATTCAGCTGAAGTTTGGTAATTCAGTGATGAATGTGGGCGGCAATCGTTATAATCCTGCCGCCAGTCATTAATCGTTTTCCTGGCATGAACAATATCGCTGAACCAGTGCTCATTGAGGCACTCATCTCTAAATCGTTCGTTAAAACTCTCAATAAATCCGTTCTGAGTCGGCTTGCCCGGTTGGATAAGCCGAAGTTCCACGCCATGCTCAAAGGCCCATTGATCCCGTGCACGGCAGGTGAATTACGGCACCAGATCGGTTCTTATCGTCGCCGGATACCCGATGTTGTAGACGGCATATCTGCGCTGTTGTCAGGACTTTCTGACTCTGAGGGGGCCTGGTTGGCCGTTGGATAGACTCGTTGTCCATCTACTTTGATCTGGCCAATATGTATTAGCTTGGACTCCAGACTCGCTGCCGGTTCGCCGACATGCTCGCCCTTCTTGCGAAGGTACGGATTCGCTTTCATGTCATTGAGACGGAAGGCGATCAACACCTTGCGCTGAGCCTCGACGGCTTGCACACAACGGCGCACCAGATGCTGAGCTTCCGGAGCGGTCACGATGGTGTTGATGTATCGGTATTCCGGTTCTTCAACAGGCCCGGCCAGTGCACCGATGGTGCATGTGAGGAACGGGTCACCCTCCTTCGGTGTGACATCTATGGGGCGATTGAGATAACCAATGCCTCGGGTGATCAGCTCGTACTGTTCGATTGCCGCCAGTGTGGCTGGGTCAATCAATTCAGCCTTCAGAAGTCTACCTTTGAGGCTGGCTGCGGGTTCACCCTTGCGCTCACCACTGGGGCGGATGAATGCATCACTCCACAGATCCCCCTGCCGGAACTTGACCACCGGGCGCTGCTGCGGATCATCCGTGCCGATATAGTGTTCGACCAGTTTTTTAGCCTCGGCACCTGAGACTTTGACATCAAAATAGCGGATGACCGGCTCTTCGGCAGAACCGACCAGCGCTGCGATGGTGCAAGCCATGAAGTGCTGAGCACGGCGGCCACCACGCACGGGAACTTCCCGCACACGCTGCAGACGACCGTAACCTTCGGTGTGCAGATCGAAATAGGCTTTTTCGCCTGAAGTAGAATGAACCATGATGACATCTCCATTAAAAAATGAAGCGGAGACACACCAGGCCCGATTGCGGGGGTGTGTAACCCCGCGATGGGTTGATAAGGCAGAGGCATCCACTACCGGTATAAGCCGGTGGTCGTTCGCATGAGGATGCTGTGCGAACTGGCTCGGCCATGCGGTTTTCGCCGCACCGCAACCTGGGGCCGAGGTTGCGTGGCATGTCGCTGACAACGTCAGCAAAACATTCAAACAGACTGCCTGTGGTCGCCTTCGCCATGAGCCAGCCCGAGGACGTGGACGAAATACTGTTCCGACGCACTCGCCAAGCCGACTGACATTGCGCCATATAGCAACCGACACGCTAGGTAGTGCCTGTCGCAGAAAATACGCCGACATTGATAGTAATCGCATCGAGCAGAGGGGGGGCTTCTGCAAAGGAATTTGACCTACGTTTGGCGCTTGAGAGCCTGCTGCAAATCCGCCTATGCTGGCGAAAGTTGTGGAGAATGTTCGTGCGCTGTCGTGGTTTAGGGGGTTTTTAGGCGAGCGCTTCCTGGCACATTGAGACGCTATGACGCATGGTAATGCCATGGAGCAACGCAATGCTGCGTACTTCGCTTCTGCTCCACTTACCCCTTAGTCTCGCTTGCTTGACGGAGCGCTGACAATGCACGCGCAGCTTCAATGGCCGGATGATGTTCCTGGGCCCACAGCGAGAGCGTCTCTAGGGGCTCGATAAGAGAGCTACCCATATTGGTAAGCTCATACTCAACTTTGGGTGGCACTGTCGGGTACACCGTCCGCTTGACCAGTCCATCCTGTTCCAAGCCACGCAGCGTCAGCGTCAGCATACGATGAGAGACGCCATCGATCAGGCGAAGCAAAGCATTGAAGCGGGTTGGCCCTTTGGACAAGGCTCCCACCACACCGATAGTCCATTTATCCCCGATACGGTCAAGCACCTGCCCGAGAGCTTTGCATCTTGCGTGTTCGTCGTTGGGTGTCTCGCATCCAACCGGATTTGCGATATGTGTTTT
Organism: Dickeya sp. ws52; assembly: GCF_007210685.1. Classification (NCBI taxonomy): domain Bacteria; kingdom Pseudomonadati; phylum Pseudomonadota; class Gammaproteobacteria; order Enterobacterales; family Pectobacteriaceae; genus Dickeya; species Dickeya sp. ws52. Next base: position 47,493 of record NZ_SZVX01000025.1, on the reverse strand, counting down.
GGCCACTGGGCTCTTCCCCACTTGTCGATAGGCACATTTTTGTTCGTTGCGAACTGCTTTGTGCATTCTTGTCAATCCTATCGTTTTCGCTCACATTTGACACGAACATTTTGTTCTTAACGATAGAAAGGTTATCAAATGAAGATCGGAGTTAGTGGTGCAAGCGGCCATCTCGGCCAGAAAGTTTTGTCGTTCCTAGCCGAACGCGGTACAGGGCATAGTGTTGTCGGCATCTCCCGCACCCCCGCCGCCCTTACTGTCCTAGCCGAAGGTCGCGAAGGCGATTACGACCGACCTGACTCGCTGGCGCAGGCCTATCAGGGGCTTGATCGTCTGCTTATCATTCCCAGCGCTGACCTGCGCCCCGGTGTACGAGGACGCCAGTTGAAGACGGCCATTGATGCCGCGCAACAGGCCGGGGTCGCGCATGTCGTGCTCGTCTCGGCTGCGGGGACAAAGGAGGCCGCAGAACCGTCGATCGGCGCGCCGTACTGGGATGGTGAGCAGCACTTGATCCGCACAGCACAGTGTTGGACCATCCTGCGGATGAACTATTACGCCGAGTCGATGGCCGACGAGATCAAGAACTCGCTCGGCGCAGGTGTCTTGGCGGGCCTAGGCTCGGAGCGCGTTGCCTACGTGTCCCGGGACGACGTGGCCGCGGCAGCCGCAGGCATTCTACTCGGCGAAGGTCACGCCGGTGCCATCTACAACGCGACAGGTTCGGCCGTCGTCACCGGCGAGGAGCGGGCGGCGATCGTCTCGGAACTCACTGGCGATCCTGTCGGCTTCGCCGTCCTCACGCAAGAACAGCTTGCAAGTGGACTTGCCCAGGCCGGTCTGCCGGAGCCAGTTGTTAATGTCGTCTTGGACATCAAGCGGAACTTCGTGGCCGGTGCGTTCGACATTGTGACAAGTGATGTAGAGCGTCTTGCCGGGCGTCCTGCAACGCCACTGCGCGATGTTCTAGCCGCGGCGTTGCAGGCATAGCCGTTCAGCCGCTCCCTCGCATCGGGCCGCAGCACCACTGTGCGCGGCCCAAATCTTACTAATGCTGTGTTCTCCGTGCCCAACGCATGGAGGGAGGAAAGAATGGGAAAATTACATGTCGTCGTGGGCGCGAGTTCCGTCGGTATCGCGACCGCTAGATTGCTCGCTTCGCGGGGCGAGCCTGTCCGCCTGGTTAGCCGAAAAGGATCCGGTCCAGACCTGCCTGGCATCGAGCGTGTCGCCGCCGACGTCACGGACACGGACCAACTGTTTAAGCTAGCGGCCGATGCAGCGGCCCTCTATGTATGCGCCGCGCCACCCTACGATCGCTGGCTACAAGACTGGCCAGCCCTCGCGTCGGCGTTGCTGATTGCTGCGGAGCGATCCGGCGCAGTCTTGGTCAGCCACAGCAATGCTTATGGCTATGGTCCTGTCGCACAACCGATGACGGAGCAGACCCCAACGTCTGCTCGGCACCCGAAGCTACGTATCAGGGCCGACATCTGGCACGAGGCCCTTGTCTTGCATAAAACTGGCCGCATCCGAGCTACCGAAGTGCGGGCCAGCGATCACATCCAGCCGAACTCTGTGTTTGCTCTTACGCTTTGTAAACCACTGCTTGAAGGCAAGAAGGCGGTCTCGCCGATTCCGCTGGACGTACCGCATAGTTGGACCTCGGTCAATGACGCCGCGCGATTGCTGGTCACAGTCGCCACCGATGAGCGTGCTTGGGGAAAAGTCTGGCACGCACCCACCAATCCACCGTTGACGGCGCGTGAACTCGTCACACGCTTTTGCGAAGTCGAAAACTTGCCTGCACCTCGGCTCTCGGTCATTCCTTTTCCTTTGCTATGGACCTTGGGTCTTTTTATGCCGATGGTGCGTGAAATGCGTGCCACGAGATATCAATTTGACCAACCTTTCATCCTCGACTCGACTGCCTCGTCTCGGGTCTTTGGTATTGTGCCAACGCCTATCGAGGAAGCTCTTCGAGATACGGCCAGGATGCTTCGTGCATCATAGCCAGCAGACCAAAACATATAAAAGTATGCCGTTCCTGCGTAACCATTCTGGTGGGCAGCGAGGTTGTGGGATCGGAAGCCTGGCGGGCGCAGAGCCGAGAATATACATCTTGAGCTTGTAGGGCGTACCATCGGCGGTGCATTCGGTGCGCTCTTCGGGTGTGTCTGCACGAAGGCCGTCGAAGCGGTGCCGCGCATAGGGCTCTACCTGTACCTTGGCACCTTCGTCCGGATCTTCGGTCACAAGAGTTCGGTCAAGCACGGCGAACTCGATTCGGCCGGTCTTGACGACAATGGCGTCCTCCGTTCTGGCGATGATTTTTCCCTCAAAAGGTTTGGGATCAATGTGAAAACCCAGCACCGACACTTTGGGCTGTCCGTCGAAGATGTTGAATTTGAAGCGGCGGGCATTGGAAGGAACGTGGTCACGCACCAATGACTGCATCTGATTGCGAATAGTTTGATGATCCATGGGAAAGTCTCCAAAAAAGGAACTCCCCAGCCACAAGGGATGGGGACCCTTGTGGGTGGAATGAATGGACGCTAAGCGCCCTGTGATGGTGAAAGCCAACACGCTATCAGCGTGCCGCAGTCTTGATGGCCTTGACTGCCTGGGATGTTGCCAGCTACGCCAGCGAACATATATGCAGAATGGCGTGATGATGGACCGTGTGCGTGGAACAAAACGCATCAGGTTGCGCCCATATTGGCACTGATTACGGTAGAAAAATCCCCTCGTAGAGAGAATGAGTGGGGAGGTCAAAACCCTCGTAGAGAAGTAATACAACGCGGTGCTGGTAAGAACACATACAGTGAGCACTGTGAGTATTGCTGCCATCGAACGACACGCCACTCTGTTCTATAGAAACGGCGTCACCTGGATGGTTGCAATGCCTGAAGGCGCGCGCATTACGCCCAGCACAATAGGCGCTGGCTGTCGAGCTGGTGAAAATCGGTGGCATACCAGGTTTGGTGAACTTCAAATGCCCACCAGAAGTACGCTCAACCTCCCATCCTTCTTTTAGTGCATATTCGATCAGCGGTAGTAACTGCTTGTGGCCTCGAGCCAATTGATGCGCGGCGCGATAAATCAGGCATCAGATGCGCGATAAATTGTGCCGCATTCATTTTCAAATATTGAAATAAAATTTCAGTTATTTGGAATGTCAGGCCATGTTATTTCAACACCTGAAACGTCAACGCGGCTGAGCATGACCAAATACGTTTGCCACGTTTTCAACGCTGCCTCTTCATCCGCTGTCGCACTCCTCAGATTAACTGCATATGTCAGTTTGTTAATCCTGTTGTTTGCCACTGCCCGCCGATTATCCAGCTCTTGGTGTGCGGACTTAACTGCTGCCGCTTTTTGGGCCTCAGTATCTGTTACCCATTGTTTACCGTCCCATACATCAAACGCCGAGGTTGGTGCCAGCACGGTGACGTCGTCCGGTAACTCGCCGATATTGGCCTATGGTCGCGTGCTGTTATTGGCTGGTCGATGTCATCGAGGATGACGGCACAGCTGGCCTGTGATGCGCTACAGATGGCGCTGTGGCGGCGTAAACGACCGAAAAACGTTATCGTTCATACTGACCGTGGCGGGCAGTACTGCTCAGCGGATTATCAGACCTTGCTGAAACGGCATAATCTGCATGGGAGCATGAGCGCAAAAGGTTGCTGCTACGATAATGCCTGTGCGGAAAGCTTCTTTCACTCATTGAAAGTTGAATGCATCCATGGTGAACGCTTTATCAGTCGGGAAATAATGCAGACGACGGTATTTAATTATATCGAGTGTGATTACAATCGCTGGAGACGTCACAGTGCCTGTGGTGGTATCAGTCCGGAACAATTTGAAAATCAGAACCTCGCTTAGGGCTGTGTCCACATTACGTGGGTAGGATCACTTTTCTATCTTTTTGATGGGAACCAGCAGGTCGCCTGTATCCAGTTCAGCAATGTCCTTGTTACCGATGTCAGGAAACAGGTAGGTTTCAATACGGGTCCAGACAGAACGCTGATAATCTTCCGACCATGTGGTTTTGGCGGCAAACCAGTTTCTGGCTACCGTTTTGAAAGCGCGGGTATTATTACGCTTTTCCTGAACCGCTTTGTTATCTGCCTGTTTTTTAGCGCTCGGATCAATTCCCGCCGCTAACAGCTTTTTGGCGTCATCGCGTCGTTGTCTTGCATCAGCCAGTGAAACAGCCGGGTAGACGCCAATGGAAAAGACCTTCTGTTTCCCTTCAAAGCGATAGCCTAACTGCCAGTATTTGGAACCGTTGGGATGTACCAGCAAGTAGAGGCCAAACCCGTCAGTGAGCTTAACCACCTTTTCTGATGGCTTGGCATTTTTTACTTTAGTATCAGTAAGTGACATGACGGTTCCCTCCGATTGCTGGTAAAAACGAAATCGAACCATCTTTACCAGTATTTTTACCAGCAAATGGGTATGGCTTCGAGTGATTTTGAATGGATGAGGGTGAACCTAAAGAAGGGGATAACCAATTGATAAAAAGCAAAAAGCAGATGCCTTTCGACATCTGCTTTTTTGAATTTGGCTCCTCTGACTGGGATCGCCTTTGCCATTAACTGGCTAATAAATAATCTAAACTAAGAGGTCTTGTCCGTCAAGACCACTAGAATGACCACCAATTTAGCTCGGACTGAACATACAACGAGTTAGCTTTTTAATCTTTACTACCCTATATATTTCTTTGCAAAACTAGCTAACTCTTTCGCTCTAACGGGTTCCCAGCCGTTATTGACTGCGAACTGCCTGATCTCTTCTTCTGTTGCTCTGAATCCTTGCTTTTTTAGGCTGGTAAAAATTCGTTTTGCCATGTCTTTATCCGATGGATGACTAAGTCCTGTTGACATGTTGATGCAATGACCCAAGCGTAGAATTTCATCCGCAATGGGGATTAATAGCTGTGTTTTTTGTACTTCCCAGGTAGATGGGCCGACTATTTCAGGCGCCCATGTGGATAACCAGCGTTTACCTTCGATCTCTGACCAGGGTAAGAAAACGATGCTATCGACGTTTCGAGTACTATCAACAATATCCATGTCTTTATCAGTTAGATATGTCGCTAACACAATGTCATGGTCACCATGTACAGAAAAGTTTTTAGGTATATTAAAATCCAACAGAATGTTGTTACCCAAATCGACCTTTTGGTCTTTTAGTAAAGCCTTTACCGCTTGCTCACCAAGAAATGTTGCAATATCAGAGTGAGAAAATGTTCCTTTTGCAGGAAACAACAATGTGATTTGCTGCAGTCCTGCATCTTTGCATAGATGATAGGCTTTGCTCATGGCGAGCTTTATATTGTTCTGATTTGAACCGTTGTTCTCTACCAAAAATCTGGATACTGACATCTGAACTCCTTTTACTAAACGTTAAGCGGAATCTCAACGCTTTGGGCTAGAAAGTAATATGTTTGTTTAATTGTCCTAATGCTAAATATGTGTGATCTCAAACATTGTCATCGTCTTTTTCTGTCTCATCTTCAATTGCTGGTAGAGCTTCAAGCCGTGATTTGAGTTGTTCATCTAACTGAGAAGCTAGCGAAAAAAACGCGGCGAGTTTTTTCTGTCGTTTCTCCAGTATTCTTCTTTGTACCACCGTTGGATCATCTTTATTGACCGGATTATCCAGGAACTGAAAAACTCGCAATTCAATTATATCAATATCTTCGGCGAGCCCGGCCTGTCGTGCTAGTTCAACCCATTCTTTGGATTTATCGATAGCATTTTCCGTTGCTAAAGAGAGGCAGTAATCAATCAGTATTTTCGCCGTAGAATCAATATGATTAGCGATTGAGAGCCATTTTTTAACTTCGTCTGACTCTTTATCTGTATCAATCCGCTTCAGTGATGAGGAAAAGTATCTTGGTTGTTCGCTCTCAGGATCCAGGCTTTGTAAGGCTCTCAGAATAGGTTCTGGCTCCTGTAAGGTCTTATTACCAATCGGTAATTCGTAACGATGAACCCAGAATGCCCAAATCGAGTCCATGAGCTCCGCATGCTTAGCTGCGCGAACAATCTCATCCGGACTATGTTCCGTATCGGAAATGAGTTCTGCAATATAGTGGGCCATCCATCTGCCCAATGTATCAACAGAATCATTCAGTTCGAGCTCATCAACTAACTTCTTCCCCAACTCGATAATTGCCGTATAGCGTTTGGATGGTTCCGTCGTGTCGGAAGAGGAAGAGTCGAGTGCTTGACGGGATGTTATCGAGTTCATTTCCATTACTCCGTTCGTATCGGCTATTTCGTGAATAGCGATCAACATTAACTTCCAGAATGAGATCCATTTTGAATGTTGCTAATGCTGATTTAATGAAGTTTACTGAGGCACATAGCTTGTAACAATACATTTTTTCTTCGTCATTTTTACCTGACCGGTGCCCCCAAATACTGGAAATCATTTCTGGTTCAACATAAGAGGTTGAAGACCAGACTCGATGATCTTTATCTGTATACAATTTCATCGCATCAATTACAAATGGCGCAGGTTCAGGTACCGGAAATCTGACATTACCCGCCCAGGGATCAAATTCATCAATTCCATAATATTCAGTAATATCGTTAATCCATCCTTTTAGTTGGTAATGGGCATGATTTATTTCAAGATTATCCCCAGCATCAGGGATTTTATAGTCATATACGTTTTCCGTTGTTTGTAATGCTCTGAGGAGCGATAAAGATCGCTCCGGTGATACTAACGCAGAATGGATAGCAATAGATTCTTTTCGATCTGAACAAACGTCAGACCAATGTCCCCATACCGTTAATAGCCCGGCATTGGGGTATAGTGCTTCGTTAAATACATTTTCAGAGATGGATGCCAACCATTCATTCAGGCTAACAGAGACATCGTCAGTCCAACCAGGACGACTCTCGGGTTGTATATCTCTCCGATCTGCGAGCCAACGATTATCTTTCCGAGAAATATCATGCCTTCTTAGCCAGTCTTGGAAAATATTCTTAACATCATCGGAGCGACTGGCTACCAGAGGTTTTGTTACTAATAGCTTTCCGGCAGTCATAAACATTGCATGGTATGACAGGTAAAAATGGTAATCATCGACACGTGGATACGAACCATGGCTGTGGTGGTTATCTCTGTCCTGATAGTAGCGTCGTTTATTCCGCTCATCTTCATCCCAGTTACGGCTGCCTTTAAAACCAAGATCATCGCGAATAATGCGAAGCATTTCAGGTTCTAACTGCTTTTGTGATATGCCGAAACAACGTCCCAGTGGTGCCAGCCAGTATGGGCCGAAGTCGATACCAAAAGTATATGAATCCTCATCTATGTGCTTTTCAGCTTCATCAACAATCGGAAGATCTGTTGATTGATTTATATTTCGAAGTTTGTTTTGAGCTTGAGTTGATATAGATATCAGGCCGCTATCATGCAGTGAAAGTAAAGTTCTGGCAGCAAAAAGACGGATTAATACATGTGGTTGATCAGTCGTAGCATGACGGTAGAAATAATCGACATTGGGAATCAGTGCTTTTCCATCGTCCAACGCTGCCCTTGCCGCAGCAATCATCAACCACAATTGAGCGTGAAGGGTATAAAAGGGCAGATTGCGATCACAAAACGGTAATGTAGTAGCATTTATCGCGTGCTGAAAAATTCCCTGTACAACACGAGTACGATTCATTCGACATAATACCAGAACCGCATGTGCTGCCTGCCAGCGCATTTCTGCTTCTGGAGAAGCCAATCGTGCCCAAATATATCCTGCAAGAGAATCTTCAACCTGAACTGGAGGAGACAACTGCTCGTCCCATGGACCATCACCATCTTCATCTTTTAGCACTCCATCGAATAAACTCAGTGCATAAGATAATACATTTAACGCTTCATTAGGTTCCAGTTTACTGATAAGAAGACCTGGAAGACTAAATAAACGGCCTGAATCAGCTGGCTCCGGTGATTCTGCAATAGCATCCAAAACGATACTGAAGATGTCTTTTTCACTCATGCCGGAAAGCCTGCTAGCTAGGTTGAAGGGAAAAACTTCGTAGTAACGATTTTTTCCAATCTGCATACAGAAACGCTGACAATATTCTTTTATTAAATCAGTCAGGGCGGTTTTAATACTTAAACGAGATGTCCACTTATCAGGTATAGATTCAAAAATATATTTTGAATCATAAAGGCTCCAGTGAGACAGGGTACTAAAAGCAGTGATAAAATCTTTTTCTTTCCCTGTTTGAAGTCGACTTATTGCTTCTTTAATAAAATTTTCTCTGGAATAAAGTTCAGGATTGATACGAAATTTTTCGTATGCTGAACTAATACCATAAGTAGTCGATAAATCACAATCATTAAAGACTGATTCCCATTCCTTAGCGTGATCTCTCTCCCTATTTTTCGATGAAAAACTGGCTTTGTTTGTAGCCGCTTCAGTACGCTGTAGAAGTGAAATTCTCTCTTTCAACTCTGAGCGTTCAATAGCTATTGATGCAGCGATAGCATCCAGTTTTTTTAGCTTTTCGATATTATCTGTATCAAATCTTGTATACTGGTAAACCACTTCGAATGCTGCAATCTTATTTTCATCATCAATATACGAGGATAAAACTGAGTCAAGCAGGTCGCATTCATGCCAACCATTCTTGAATGTAATGAAAGGAAGAGCATCGAGTACGTTAATTTTATTTTTCTTTACAAGTTTCTCGACGGTCCATGCTAGTATATTTCTGTGATCACCAAATGTACGATCACGCCAACGACTTATTATCGCTATTGCTGATGATGGACATAACTCCGCTAGAGTCTCAACTGTATCACTCCACGCAAAGTGTTTATCCCGATCAACATATTCTCTGGTTAGTTCAGCACATCGGGCTAGTTTATAGGCAATTTCAGGGGAGGCTTGTCTTGTATCGGTAACATATTCAGCAAGATCAAGTATCGCTTCCCATCGGCTTGAATTTTCATCACCCAGCCTACTGGTAACTTCAATTGCTTTATTGAAGTATTCTTTCGCTTCTGACTCATCAAGTGAAATGAGTGAGCGGGAAAGAACGATATAACCATCAGCTTTAACCTGAGCATCAGAGTGCTCATCTTTCCATAACGACCAAGCGTGTTCAGCAAAGTTATATGAAAGCTCCTCGAGTCCTGACATCTGTGCACATACAGAACTGAAACGGTGAAAAGTTGGTGTGAATATTCTATTCCCTTTGTTTTTGCTCCATTTAATAATGTTTTCAAAATCGTCTATTGAAATATCACCCGCTTCAACTAGAATATCAAACCATATGTTTGCGATATCATTTGATACATATGAATATTCCGAGTGGGAGTATCCCTTAATATTCGCTGACTGTTTTTGAACATCATTTAGTTCACTTTCAAAATCTGATTTACCTGTTCTGTGCAGAATTAATTTTGCCCATAAATTACACCAGGGGATTAATACTCCACTATATTGTTTAAGTTGGCGTAGGTCATCAGATTCGCTATGGCGTTTTTCAGCATTGAGTTCTTTTTTGACCTCTGTGGTGGCCAAATCGCTGAGCGTTAATTGGGACCCCATCAGATTTGCCTGGAGAGCGTATGCCCGGACGTAAGCAACTCTTTCTTTACTATACTCAGAGGTTAGAGCATAAGGGGGAACCTTTGGTAAATAACGAGCTAGCAATTGGAGACCTTCTGTCTCTGTACAAACAGATTGCCTAAGTGCCATTTCAACCATGCCAGTGATGGCTGATATTGTCTGGTCATTCGCATGATTTCTGCCTTTAATATTGACATGCGGACTATTTAGCAGACGCCAGACTCTTCTTATTGCCTCTTCAGCGACCGGACGGTGAAACCTTCTTGCCTCCAGTACAATGCCCATAACCAGACTGATATCATTTCCGGCCGCAATAGCCAACTGATCAAGTTCATCGTAACGGGCATGGGACAGTAACCGCTTGGCGACAATATTTCCGGCTTCAAAAGATAATTCACGAGGCTGCCACATTCTAATATCATTTGCTGCTGCACCCGCACCATGAATATTCAGACATGCAATGAGCATTGCAGCTCTGTCTTGATCGGTAACATTTTGCCTGTTCCGCTCATCATCTGGTAGTTGACTCCAGTTTGATAGCCACTCCATGGCGAGTCGAAGGCGACTACGGGCTTCTCCTAAGAGTTCGGGATATTCGGAGAGTATTGCGGCATAATAAGCATTTCTGGAACCAAGCCAGTTCGTATCTGGAAATGAATTACGGGAAACCAGTTCCTGAACGCCGTTGCTTCCCACAAATTTTGCTGCCAGATCGATATTGTCCCTTAACAGGGCTCTTTGCCTGTTGTCTCCCGCGCATTCTCCACCCGCTTTCAGTGCCAATTTGGCTGCATCCTGGTATCTGCCCGTACGTAAGGCCGCTTTTAAGGCAAACTGCAATCTTTGAAGTTCTATGTCTCTGCGTTCAACCGGACTAGTTTCAGGCAGAGCTTGTGAGGACATCGCAAGGGTGATCAGTTCAGGAAGTTGATTCCCCTCCAGCATCAATGCCGGTAATACCGATGCAGCGTAAGCACTATTTTTTGTTAGTGGCTGTAAGTGAGTAATAAACTGATGCAAATCAGCCGCTGATGGTCGAAAACGGCCCTGAAACCATGTTTCAGATGGTTCATCAAAGAACTGAATAGTCTCGCCACTAACAATTAATGGACGCCCCAGATCAAGTGCGAAACTTTTAATAGCAGAACTAGCTACCCCAGAAATGACAGATAGTACAGATAATGGGATTAATGGGCGCAGTATTGCCAGTGCTGAACAAATCATATCAATTTGAGCACGTTCAGATATCCCTGCTGTATCACGCAAGCGTGCAATGGATTCTTCCAGCATATCACCAATAGTATCTTCTACTGTTTTGGGATTTGGCCCCAAAAGTCTCAGCGTATCGTCCAGTGGAAGATGTTGTGACAGTGACAGAGCCTGAACGCGGGGATTGCAAGAGCTTAAGCGATGGAACTCGTCAACATCGCTTTCGCTGGCATCGGGAAACTTTTGACGAAGATGGGCTGCTGTTTCATCACGATCAAAAGTTTGCAGAGATAATGTAAATACTTCAGGAGGTGGATCAAGCAAGACCTGTCGATGAGGTCGGCAAAGTGCAACCAGGCAGACTCCATCAGGAAGCTTTTCTCTAATTAAATCTCTGATAAAAGAACGTGTTTCACCGATTTCTTCCGCAGCCATCTGTGCATTGTCCGCAGCATCAACAATAATGCACAACACGGCCTGAGGCTCAGAAGCGCGGAGTATTGAAATGCTCTGAGAAAGGCGATGCAGAAATGCACGCATGTACTGAGATATGCCCGTACCCGTATTTGGGATCAATGGATGACAGAGACCATGAGATGCCATTTCATTAGCCATCTGAACCAGCGCTGTACGATGGTGATGGCGGTATGAAGAAGCATTACGATACTGACCCTGCCCGAAACAGTCATATAGGATGCTGACTGAGCCTGCGGGAAGATGCTCCCCTATATGGGTAGAGAAAATAGATTTTCCCACTCCGGCGTCCGCATGAATAATTACCGGTGCTCCAGATGCTTCAACAACATGCTGAACCAGCTCAGCCTCCTGTTTCCTTGAAACGGCATTTTCTATTCTTTCAATACGGCAAGGCGCTGGAAAAAGATCTGTTTCATCCACCCCTAAAGCACGTAACACATCCATTCTGGTAATTGAAGGATTTGAGGCGCTTTCGGTTAATGCTTTTCTATTAACTAATTCTTTTAATTTCAGAGGGGCTTCAGTATCCAGGTCGGGGAGATATCCCGCAGATTCTCTTATCAGGATATTCCGCTGACTCCATAAATCGTCCTGCTGGCCCTCTATATGTAAAAGCTGGCAGAATATTGATAGTTCTGCACCTTGAAGTCCGGTAAATTTCTCAAGTTTCTCCAGATCCCGTTGATGGCGCGGCGTATGCTGGTGCGCGGCGTCACTGATAGCTTCACTGAAACTGCTACTAATAGGGCGGTTTGTCACAAACCAGAACTCCAGTTTAGTGCGTAGCGTTTCTACCGGTATTTTTTGTATAAGAGCCTTATAACGAATGGCAAAACCTTCGATAGTCTTTTGTAATCCACTAGGGGGAAATGGAGTATCTGAATGCAGCGTTGAATGCTTTAGCTGCATGTAACGAACAGTTGTTGCTGTTGCAAGCTCATTACTGCCGTAATATTCAGAAATATCAATCAGCTCTTCCCCATCCTCAACCACTGGCTGAGAGCCCATTTCCGCTGTTGATACCCCTTCAATGTTCAGGGCAACAAGAGTTGACTGAGGTTCCAATAGTCGAAGGGCGCGCCGCGCCGCCCAAAGATAGTGAAACTGATCGCCATCTCTACTGGTGCGAACAAGCAGGCTATCAGACATCGAAGATTATCCTTATATCAGTGATATCACATGTATTATAACTCCTTATATTTTAATAGGGCATTAGTCCCAAACCCACTTCACCGCTGCAGCCTAAGGGGCGCTACGCCCGCCTATGCAGGGTCAGTTTTTTCTCCCGCGTGCTTTCCGTTCTCCGTATCGGCTTCCGGTTGATCGTTTCCCAACACAACCCGTCCCGCAAGGGTAAATGGCACGCATTCTGCGCCCTTGCGTGCCGGAACGATGCCGGGAAAGCGAACCGTCAGGCGATACGAAGACGAAAATCACACCCCTGACGGAGAAAAAACCATGACTATTTCCCAGCATACCCAGACCAGCGCCCCTAACACCGCAGCGGCGACCAGCGTATCCCCGCTGGAGCAGTCAGGCTCCTCAAAAACGAAATTTTCCAAAACCCAAACCGATATTTACCAGACCGTCACCGACAGCATCATCACCGCGCTGGAAGCCGGCGTGAAGCCCTGGACGTGTCCGTGGCAGCGAGTGCCGGGCATGTCCGGTTTACCTTCCAACTTCGCAACCGGCATCGCGTATAGCGGAATGAATATCATGCTGTTGTGGTGCAGTGCGTCAGAACAGGGCTTCGGTGATTCACGCTGGATGACCTACAAGCAGGCACAGGCAGCGGGCGGGCAGGTTCGCAAAGGCGAGCACGGCACGACAGCCATTTTCTATACAACGCTGGAAAAGGAAAACGAAGACGGAGACATCGACCAGATCCCGATGCTGAAAACCTTCACCGTGTTCAATGTTGAACAAATTGATGGCCTTCCCCTGACTACTGAGGCTGTTAGCCCCGTTGAGACGTTCGAGCCGTTACCACAGGCTGAAAACCTGCTGCGTCGCAGTGGTGCCCGCCTCATAGAGAAAGGTCAAAATGCCTTTTTCAAGCCATTAACGGATGAAGTCTGGTTGCCGGAACGTCATCTTTTTTCCGATGCCGCTAATTTCTACGCTACCGGCCTGCATGAGCTGGTTCACTGGAGCGGTGCGAAAAACCGTCTTAACCGTGAAATGAAAGGGAAGTTTGGCAGTGAAGGGTACGCGTTTGAAGAGTTGATCGCCGAGCTGGGAAGCGCATTCCTGATGGCGGATCTGGGGATTGTTGGAGAGGTTCAGCATGAAAGCTATATCGCTTCCTGGCTGAAAGCATTGAAGAACGACAAGCGCTATATTTTCAAAGCGGCCAGTGCGGCATCGAAAGCGCACCGTTATCTGATGGATAAGGTTTGATGGCAGGGGGAAGAAGCCGCAAAGGAGTGCGGCGTTAACCTGATATTGGGGCAGGCTGTGTGACGGCGTTTTCAGTTTCCCTGAGAATTTTCCGGGCATTGAATGCCCGGAAAATTCGCAGGCTGCGGGTGCGGGCGGCAAAGAGCCCGCGCATCCCGCAAACGGCGTTTGTACATCGGTGATTGCTGTAAACGACGGCTCAGGTATGACGACTGACTGTGAAGTTTGCAGGACTGCAACGGTAGCCGGGCCTGTTTTTGGTGTTATGATAAGTGTATTGTGCCGTGTAATGCGCACGTGTTTCATGCAGGAGAGAAACCATGACCGCGAAACAACGCAACACGCAGAGCGTGACCATGACGGTGGAGCGTGCCTTACTGGTAAGAGCGCGTGAAGCGGGTATTAACCTGAGTGCTACTCTGTCAACCGCACTGGATGCGGAGCTTCGCCGTCATGAAGCGAAAATATGGCAGGAAGAAAACAGGGAGGCTATCGACGCATTAAATCGTTTTCATGATGAAAACGGCTGTTTCAGTGATGAATACAGGACGTTTTAGCCATGCAATTCAGTGTATACAGTAATACTGGGAAAAGCGTCGTTTACCCGCTGTTGCTCGATGTCACGAGCGATATTATTGGACAATTGAATCGTCGGATAGTGATCCCATTGCTCCCAATTGAAAAGTATCCGGCAGGCCGCCGACCGGATCGCCTTGTCCCCGTCGTCATGCTGACGGACGGCAAAGAATACGCCGTAATGACCCACGAGCTGGCAAGTATCCCTGTCCAGGCCCTGGGTGCGGTGTTTTGTGATGCTTCGCAGTATCGTTCTCAGATAAAGGCTGCAATAGACTTCCTCATCGACGGGTTCTGACGTTTATTTCTATTCTGTTAAACAAGCATTGCCTTTAATCGTGGCTGACGGGAGCCTATTCCAGTTCGTCGATAGTGCGGAACAGAAACATCTGTCGTTAAACGGAACCGGAATACCGTTTCGTTTCTTGCCACTGTTCTGATACTGTCAAACAGCCTAACCAGACCGCTGCTGTTAGCATCCAGAAAATTAGCCCACCATTGCAGCATCAGACGGCGCTGTTCAAGGTACTTGGTGATTTTACCCTCTGTCCGCTCTGTGCCAAGAGCGGATATTGCTGAAATCATATGTGTTAATCAATCGAGAACAGGTCTGTAAGTTGGTGAAGGGAGTGAGTCGTCAAAAGTTGTCCCCCACCATCGCCGCCAAGAGGTTTCTTGAGTGTTTGCACTCAAAGTTACAGTTGCTTCAATTAGAAACGACTAATTGTTATAATTAGCATTATAATGAATCCTACCTAATATTAACTTCGACTATTTTTCCCTGGAATTATTATGTTCAATTATTTCTGAAATCGATTCAAAAATGTAATTAAAATTTGAAAAGTCGATTGTTTTACGCTTTTTTAACACAACACCCGTAGCAAAAAATTCTTTGCCGTATTCATTATCCTTGCATTTAGCATTAGTTCGGTTAAATACTTTACCACCAAGAGTTGTTTGTAATACTGAACTGTGGAAAAGATCTTCCATAGAACTATCATTTAAACCATTAAGAGGGGTGAAAATTATATATAAGTTTTTTGTAACCCACGTCCACTTCTGATTTCTTAGCTCATCTCTTGTAAGAGTAATGTTAGGGAAAGATTTTCCAATTAAAGTTTGGAATATTCCATTAGCACCAGCGCTGCCTGAATCATTGTCTAAAATAACAATCACAGGCTTTTGATTGGAGATTACTTTAAACGCATCTGTCTTTTTTTCAAAGCCAACAATGAAGTCTTTGAGATGTGGAGCTCCTCCATCTAAGTTTAAAAGATATTTTGTTTTAGATGTATTTTTGAAGAATTTAATCCCATAATCTCGTACTGTTTTATTGCCCAGTTTTTTATTCCCAATTAGATTGGGATGGTTTTCTGATAACGCATCCAAAGCTACCCTCAGGTACGTAATGTCTGTTTTCCCCTCAGTCAAGATTGTTGGCTTTGTATTTGCCCAAAAAGCAGAATAATAAAGAAAATTCGAATATAATTTTTCACGCTTGTTATGTGAGGATTTGATCGCGTGCGGTAATCTGTTGTTGTATTTATCTACAAAATCAATGAAGCTCAGCATGCCACCTAACTCATTGATAGTGCCAGCTCTTTCTTTGCGTGTTTTTTTGTCTATTAATGTGTACTCCCCTTTGTTAAATAGACTATGTGCCATTGCGCGAACTGTTTTTGCATATTTCCTATCTACATTTACAAACCGATTGACAGTTAATCCCGTAACCTCTTGGCGGATTTTTTTGTCGAGAAGTCTTAATTTGTTATGATTGATTTTGAAGCCTGAAGATGTTATTTCCTTAAGGAATTTGTTATTTAAGGTAATGGATTCCCCATCTTGGTCTTTGATAATCTCCTTAGGAAACTCTTTTTTATTAGTTGAGATTGTTATATCATCAGCATATCGTGTGTATGTACAGCCAACGCTATTACATAAATTACTTAGCCGCCTGTCTAAAGAAACTAGGATTAAGTTTGTTATTACGGGAGAGCAGGGGCTACCTTGGGGTAACTTATCCTGATGACATGCGATTTTGGCTACTAATGTGGAAAGCTCTGTGTTGAGAGAAAAGTTATTGTTTTTTAGAAAGTAACCCCTAACCCTTCCAAAATTAAATTCATCAAAGAAATTACAAAGATCTATATTAAGAACCCACTTCTTTGACTTATGCTTTTCTGCATTTGTAATAATGCTGCGGTTGCGCTCAAATCCATGAGAGAAATGATTTTCTTCTTTTAAATTTTCTCGGAGGTTATTTAAACAGTCTTGTAGTAAATCGGAAAGCTTGCTTTGTATTTCTTTGAGCTCAGAGTCTGGGGCTGATATGATTCTATCAGAACCATTCTTTTTTTTAATAGCGAACTGTGAATATAGATTGTCAGTATTTCTTATATATATGACTCGGGTCATAAAAACCGGGTCAATTCCTAAAAGTCGTGCGAAATCTGGTTTGGAATTACATGCTTTTAATTTTTCTAGGCGGGTAGTCATCACTGCTCCTTGAATAGCGGTGTGCAGGCACTCTTACGCACTTTTACAGTATTCCCAGCAAATCCTGCTATGAGAATCATAGCAGCGAGAGCTTGAGCCCTTGAAATCAAGAATTGCGAAACACAATTCAAAATTCTGCCTGCACACCAGTCTCAAATATTTCACACATTCCGTGTGTTTTCAACATGATTAGCCATTAAATGAATGCTGTCAAATTACTGGAGGCGGCACCTGAACGTTCCTTGGTACTTGAGTCTTTTGCAGAGTTAACGAGTCCCACAAGCTGGAGTGGCAACCTTGCAAACATATGGCAGTCACGGGCTGACGCTTTCAGTGAACTCATTGAACACGATCGATACGGCATTTCAAACTGTGAAAAAAATACACGAGAAGTTAATGCTTATGACTGAGCGTCAAAGAACCCAGGAACGGCAGGAAGATCGTGAAGGTGAACAGCGGTTTGAGTGATGATAACTGCCCTTAAGGATCGACACTTTACTATTAGTGTTTTCAGGCATCTTAATTACAGTCGTAATGTCCGCTCCTCGTCCTTAGCCGACCATGAGATTTGGCAACGCCAGATCCAGCTTATGAATATTGCCTCGGCTCCAGTTGTCGCAGCTCGTCGAGAGTATAAATGCGAAAAACATTGCGGTGACGTGCTTCCAGAAGGATAGGTTGATGATTAACGATGACGTGCTTGACACTGCCAAACAGCAGTTCAAGCGCCCGTTTTTTCTGTAGGTCCGGTACGATATAAAAGACGTAAATCCAGTGCTTTTGTGTCCGGGCCAGCAAATGGCTGGCGATGATTGACTGATAGCGGGCTTTGGTCTTCAGGCGGCGCTCGGTTTCTACTGCGATGACCTGTCCGTCAGGGAGTGTGATGAGTCCATCTGGACGGTGTTTGACCTGATACTGGCTGAGGAACGTTGAGCGATCGCCGTTTACCCATCCGGATGCGCCTTTTTTCTCCAGGATGAGCCTAGCAACCTGATTATCAAGGTGGTGCTCCAGCGTCCAGCCAGTGATTTTTGACGGTTCAAAGCGTGCGGGGAAAATGTCATCGTCCGGCGTTAAAACGATAGCCAGTCCGTCGCTGGTTATGCCCCACAATGACATTTTCATCGTCCGTGATTCAAACACATGCTTTTGTATTAACCCCATTCGTTCAGTTTTTGTCAGCAGCGTATACAGCGATTTGTGATCCCTGAAACTAAACAGCAGCATTAGCGTTTTAAAGTCGCTGTAGGTTTCTTCCTTCATGAAATTCAGCAGCCTTTTTATCTTTTCGCTGTTGCGGGCGGTGCGCTCGCTATGCGTGGCGATAAGCATTATGCCTCCTAAAAATTGAGCAAGGACGGTGTTTCGTCATCATCAGATCTTGGTTTTGCTAATTTACTTTCCCCTTCAAAGAAAAGATCGGGCCGGGTTGCCGCGACATTGGTCGTTGAAGCGGATGTCGCTCCTTCCTCGTCGAAGTCCAGCGCGATTTTTGCCGGTGCTGCCGACGCGGCAATATCCGGAGAAACGGAATAGATCTCCAGCTCGTGTTTTTGTACCTTGATGGGGGAAATCAGTGAGGCAGAGGGAAGCGTTCTCGTCGTAAAGATAAAGCTGACAAAATCGGGCAGGTTCAGGATCATATTGCTGTCGATAAAGAAACGCTCGGCCTGTCTGATAGTACGTTCACCGTCGATGGTTTCCGTCAGTACGGCATCAGTTTTGGCTTTGCGGATTTCATCATCCACTAAGATGGTGCCAGACATTCTCGCTACCCATTCCGCTGTATCCGGGTCCATAACGCGGTATACCAGCTTGAATTTAGCGTTTTCAACGACTGCACCGACAACTGCATCGCCTTTTAAATCCGCCGGGCAGTCTTTTAAATCGGCAATGGACTGATGGGCCATGATGATATGTACGCCTTTATCCCGTGCTGCGCCTAACCCCTCCAGTGCTGGTTTTGATAAGTGGTATTTCAGTTCGTCGAGAAAGATGGCTATTGGGCGGGGCGTTTCTTTTACCCGGTCGCGCCTTTCTGCTAATTGGTAAAGTCGTACCAGCAGCATTCGCTGGGCGGTGATAATCTTGCTATTGCGCATTGAGCCGATGATATAGCAGCAGCCACCTTCATCAAAAACCGATTGGAGTGAAAATCCTGTTGGCGCGTTGATGGGATTGAGCAATGCCAGCTCTTCAATCTTGCCGAAAAAGGCTTTGATATCCTCCGCGATACCTTGAACATATTCGCCGTTATAAATATCGCGGATAGTCGAAGAGGGATGACTGCTGACAAATTGTGCCGCCATACGTGCCGCTTTTCGGTCGTCGATACGATAAAAATCGGATTCCTGACCTTTTTCCGCCAAGCTGAATCCCGCAACAAACAATTCCTCCAATTCGTCAGGCGTAATATTTTCAATCAGATTTAATTGGTATTGCGGTTTTCGCAGGTCAATTAAGGCAAAGGGTTTTCCTGCATCCTCGCAGGCCTTGCGATAAATATGTGTCGCCCATTCATCATCCTTTGGGTCCATAATAAATACACCTTCACCCGCCAGGATACTTTGGTAAAGCAATATACCGGTTGCTACACCTTTACCGGCACCGGTGGTGCCGATAATATCCGCATGTTGTTTTTGCCAGTCTTTTAACGGGAGATACATCGGTTTTTCATCACGGTCTATCCCGATAAAAACACCCTTATTTAGGTTGATATAATCCAGCGGGTTATAATGCAGCGTTTCCGGCAGCAGCGATTTCACCGTGCGTACATCGGTGCGTAATTCTCGTTCAAGACTGGTCTTTTTGATGAGCCGTTTTTTTATTTTATCCAGTTCAGGCGTTAATACCCGGCGCAGAGCAATATGGAAAATAAACCCTGCCACGGTAAATATAATTAATATTGACCAGTCCAGAATGGGAGTGCGGGTAAGTATTCGATCGTTATAAAGCCACTGAAAAATGCTAGTAAGTAAGGGGCTAATTATGCCAAACAGAAAACACAGCAGTGAAAAAATAATAATCAGCTTTTTCCATAGCGAGGCTTTCTGCCGTTCATCGCTTTTCATTGAAGCAAAAAACGGCAGGGTCAGGCCCGATAATAGCGCCATCATCAATTGATGCTGTTGCATAACATCAATAAAGGCCAGCGCACCATTCACTATCGGCGACAGTGAAACGGCAAGCTTATTTAAAATCATGATGCCTCCTTTGTCAGCGACTCGCCCCAACGCATCGCCCCATCAATTCGCCCCACGGTGTTGGGCGAAAAGGCGGGGCGAACGTCTGGGGCTAAGAAGGTGGCCGCTGTGCGGCCATGTGTCGGAAAGCATGCTTCCCTGCACTAAACGGCGTGCGCCAGTACATGCGGGCTGGACGCCCTTATTCCCTGTCACATAGGGGTAATGTCGTGGCTGGACGCCGCGCCATTACCCCCAACGTCAAAGGAGGCACACCGTCGCCCGCTACGCGCGACCACCCCCTTTGAGACGCCGTTTTTCGCCTATTTTTTCTGTTGTCCGTTCCGGCCAAGCGAAAAAATGGGAAAACGCCTTCAAAGTGGGTGGTCGCGCCACGCTACCGGCTTTGGGCCGGAGACTTAGCCGCGACGGTGTGCGGGGCACGCCCCCCACAAAAACCGGCGCGTGGGTGCGCCTATTTGCTCGCTGGGGCGGCAAATTTTTTGCGGCTCCCCCCGGCCGGCAAAATCCGCGTGGGCGCGGCTGTTTGCCGGTGAGGCGCGGTGCCTGAAATATTTTCGCTCCTTAACCCGCGAAAATATTTCTGTCCGCTGCCTCATTTTTACGGCCCGGTATTGCTTCGCGCCTTAATACGCGAAGCAATACCGGGCCGTAAAAACCTGAAAACCGTCACGCCTTTGCGCCCGGTTCGTCATTATTAGCCACGAACGCGGCCATATTTACCGATAATCTGGCTGATCGCGGCCGGGTCAGCCGAATCACATTCGTTTAAAAAGGATTGTCTGGCATCGGCAGTCTGGCCGGGGAGAAAGCCGTGCCGGTTCTTTTTCACAATAGCAAAGAAGGTGCGTTCAGCCGACTGACAGGTATTTCCACCGCTGTTTCCGGTGGTTCTACCGTACAGACATAAAACCACTTCACAGGCATCAGCAGCCATTACGGCGGCGGGAAATAATACATTCATGCCGAGAAGAAAGGCGGTGAGTATGGCGGTTTTCATATCGAATACCTTTACTGGGTGGCCGGGGGGAATGGTTCGTCTATCTGAATATTTCCTTCATGTGATGAAGGTGTACCGGTTTAAAATAAATATCGCTCATCCGGCGGACGTCGCCATGAATATCAATACTGACGATCACATCAATGCTTTTTAGCACCTTGCGTAACAGCACATCGAACGGGATATTGTGGCAGTCCGGGTTTTCATAGCAGCGGTCGATGAGTCCCTCAATACACTCTTCCGGGCTGCCCGCGTGCAGGGAGGTAATCAGCCCTTCATGTCCGGAGCCGATAATTTTCAGCGCATCCCACGCTTCCCGCCCGCGAATTTCCGCCAGCAGAATTCTGTCCGGGTTCATTCGATAATTCGCCCGTATCAGCCTGCCGGGGGTGATAATCGCCTCGTCGGTGGCCTCTGCCGGGTAAAACAGATGCACATAATTGGTGTGGTGGTAAAACCGGATTTCAGGGTTGTCTTCAATTGTCGTCAGCCTGAGATGCGATGGAATATAGTGCAGCAATGTCTTCATATAGGTGGTTTTACCCGAGCCGGTTTCCCCCACAATAAAGAGCGTTTTGCCGTACTCGACGGCTTTTTCAATAAAGCGGGGAATGTCTCCGCGAGTGTAATAGCGGGTCAGCTCCTCGTCCTTGCTTTCAGCCTGCTCCTGACCGGTTACGCGGTGATAAAAGCCCGCCTCAATCCACGACTGATGTGTTTTCTGCGTATATGACGGCTTGCGCAGCGTAATGGACACGGTATTCCGCTCGCAGGCCGGGGGAATAATGGCCTGAATGCGTTCGCCGGACTCCAGCGTGGCGGACAGAATCGGCGACGTGTCATCAATATTATCGTCATGCCATGAGGCCAGCGCGTTGGCAAAGGCATTGCACTGACGCAACGTGACCGGCGATTCATGCCTCTGCCATCGACCATTTGTTTTGGTGTGGATCTCACCAGGGCGGTTAATGGCGATTTCCGTCAGGCCTGCCAGTGGCAGAAACTCACCAAATAACTGGTTTTTCATAAAATCCAGCGACAGGTTTTCAGCGTTCATACCACCTCTTTTTCAGATGCAGTTGATAAACGGAAGAGAAATCGATATCCGTGCCGGTCATGATACCGATCACCTCCCCCTGATTGAGGTACATCGTGGGCGGGATATTGATGCTGTTTTCCAGTGCCGTTTTTGCCATCTCCGAGGCGGCAGCACGCGTATTCTCGGTGTAGTCGGTATTACGGTCTTTCCCCGGCGCTGTATTCGCCGCCGTAGCGGCGACGTCCTGTACCGTACTCAGCATTAACGCGTTGCCGAACCGCTCCCAGAAATGGGTATCGATCCTGCCGCTAATCCCGGCTTCTCCCAACGGGCCGGTGGCCTCGGTATCGGTCAGCGAGATTTGCAGGCTGCCGGGCTCCGGTGTGCGCAACGCCGTCCAGATGACAAACATCCGGCTCCGGCCCTGTTGCAGTGCGCCGGTGCGGTAAACGCCTCTGGCAATGGTGCCTGCCGGGAGCAGCTTCACATGATGACTGGCGCTGTAGACATCCTCGCTGATAAGGCAGGAAATCCGCCCGCCGACATCGGAAACAAAGCGCTGCATCATCGAGCAGGGAATGTCGCTATCAACCGGCAGGTAGAGATCGGGATCGAGACCGAGCCGCCGGACGTGGGTGACGGTTGCCACGCCGGGAGTGGCGTCTTTTATCTCCGGGTCAGACGCGATAGCGGGTTTTTGCGGGCCCGGCTTGCCGTCAGTGTCGGAGGCGGTGGCACGGGAAGCCGATGCGGTATCTGACGCCTGACTTAACCCGTCGGCCAGGGCGGCGGCTTTGTTTAACGCGGGCGGTGCTGGCGGTGGCGGGGCGGCCTGCGTCTGGCGATGATCCGTTGTGGTTTCCGGTCTGTTTTGCTCGAACAGACCGAACGGATGACGGTCCATACCGAGGTTTTTACGCGCTGGTGGTATTGCGCCGGTCGGCGGCTGCGGCTGGGTCTCCGTCGCCTTGTCATCGCTGTGTTTGACTGCGCCAAAAAAGCGATCCCCACTCCATGCCAGCAGCATCAGCACCGCCAGACTGAGCAGGCTGACCAGCAGCGTTCGGCGACTGGCGGGTTTTTTAAAGCGGGTGACGTCTGGCTGACCGGGCGGCGTGTTGTGCGCCGGTATCTGGCTTTCTCTCGCGGCTCTGGCGCGTTCACGGGCTTCGGCTTCCCGTTCGGCCACGGTTTTTTCCGCTGTATCCGGGATGGGGTGGTCTGTCATTTGGCCTCCAGCGTGACGGCGGGCGAAACGGTGTCACCGCCGGTGACGGCGACGTTGCCGAATGCGGTATTCTCAATGCCGACCACCGCGCGGCCATAGCGCAACACCAGATGCGGCGACATGGCCCGCACGACCATCACGGTGTAGTTCCCGCGTTTGGTGATTAGGGGCGTGACGGTTTGTTCCTGCTGGTTAACGACCCGAAACAGTGACGGCAGGATTTTGGTGGCTGAAAAGCCAAGGGTGATAAAGCGGCCATCATCGTAGGCAAAATCCGGTGCAATCGCCGCCGAGCCCGCCGCGACCCGCTTGATATAGCGCCAGTTTCGCGGTGTGGTGGCCTGCTCGAAGGCGGCCGCAATCTGTTGCTTTTCCTGTGCCTCACGCAGGCGTTGCAGGTGGGCGGCATCGGCGGCCGCTGATTGCCTGCGCGCCTCATCGGGATAGTGAAAACGGATAATGAAGGCCTGCGAGGGCGAGTCGTTATCCAGCACGTTAAGCTCCAGACTGTAATCGCGTTTGGATGTCACCACCAACAGGTTGGTTTTCCACTCTTTGGCGGTCGGCAGAAACACCTTGTTGACATTATTGCCGTTGTCCTCCGTTACCGGCTGGGCGACAGGGTTGGGGCTGACGTCCACCCGGTTATCGCTTTTGGTCACTCGCCAGCCTTTGGGAAAACCGGTCTGGGCGTCGAGCACCGCTTCATCGTCATCGAACAGGAGCGTGGTGAGGTAGCCGGGGCGGGTGTTGACGACGGTGGCATTCTGGCTGTCATAGGTGACATGCTGGATGCGGCTGTCATACGCGCTACCGCGTGGTATCGCGGCCCCCCAGACGGCGCACGACGCCAGCATCAGCCCTATCAGTACGGTGTTTTTCAGCATCATTCCCCCCTCAGTTCTTTATCGCGCTGGTAGCTGGTGACGATGAACCCCAATGGGTTCACTTCTCGCTGGCTGTCCGTCAGTTGTTTGCGGGGGAGGTAGCGATAAGTCAGGCGGATGTTCCAGATATCCGTTTTGACCGTGTTATCCGCGATGCGGCGGATTATGCGTTTAACTCTCAAGGTTGCCAGGTGATCAGGGGCGGTGG
The DNA here is from genome assembly GCF_007210685.1 of Dickeya sp. ws52. Taxonomy (NCBI): domain Bacteria; kingdom Pseudomonadati; phylum Pseudomonadota; class Gammaproteobacteria; order Enterobacterales; family Pectobacteriaceae; genus Dickeya; species Dickeya sp. ws52. Next base: position 23,163 of record NZ_SZVX01000025.1, on the reverse strand, counting down.
CGGGGGCGTGAATGTTGGAAATAATCTCGACAGACACGACGTATTCCGCTTTATTGAAAATGACGTCAGGGGCCTGATTGCCGTTAAACTCGTCGAGGTAATCCCGGTTCACGCTGTCGCTGTTGAAGAGCTGCACGTCGTCATAATCGCGCTGAAGTGCAAAATAGTTATAGCCTTCGCGCAGCCGGACGTACTGGGCGGATAGCGCATGGGCCAGCGCGGCTTCGGTAGCGATATCCTTCTCCCTGAGACGGGTCATATATTCATAGCGCCCGGTCTGTTTATCCACCGACCATAATTCGATGTCGGTGGTTTTCAGCGGCAGCAGAATAATCAGCGCGGTTATCGTCAGCGCCGCCAGCGCAAACCCGGTTGCCGCCATGCGCCACGCGCGCTTTTTTTCCCGTTCATCCTTTTCCAGCAGAACCGCTTCAAAGGCGCGGGATGACGCAATGAGGTTTTCTGTTTCAGACATGTGTTGTCAGCTCCTGAATAATCGCGGGGGAATTGACCGGTTGAGGATCGCCGGATACCGGCGGGAGGTCGTGTTGATGCCCTGCGCAGCCCGTGAGGATGCACAGCATCAGAAAGACAATGCTGGATTTCATGGAAAGCCCTTGTTAACGGATACAGACATGCCGTACCGACGGCGATTGCCTCGGCACCCTGTGGCGAGTTGGGGAGTGATAAAGAAATTAGCGAGGACGCTGTTGGTTAAGGCGCTTCATACTCTCAATGGCGGCGGCGCGCTTTTGCCATGCGGAGATAGCGTTGCCGGTGCCCGTGGCGATGAGTGTCCCAGCGGCATGGCTGCCTTTGGCGGCCAGCCGGGCCGTCACCGCGCCGGTTTTTATCGCCGGTTTTGCCGCCTCAGACGACGTGTTCGCCAGCCCGCGTAAGCCGCTCATGGTGGCCCCCTGCAAGGTGGCCTGAACGGCGACACCGCTCAGTGCGTTGGCTATCTTTGCGGAAAACCAGACTACGGCACCTGATGCAATTCCGGCCAGCAAACATTGTGCTGCTAATGTCACCATGTTGCTTTCAGCGGATGTTGTTGTTGCGGCATCCAGTATTTTATTCAGGTAGTTGATGACGATTCGGATAGATAAGGCGGAAAACATTATCGTCAATATCGCCGTAAAAATAGTTTTCAACCAGTTATCAAACATCGGTTTGAGGAAACCGTAGAGCAGGCAGAAAATAAATATTGGGGAGGTTGTTGTCATTAACAGTATGGTGATTTCGGCTAGCAGGTTTACAAACGTCGCGGCCAGTAAAAGAACGATGACACCGCCCCAGACCAATACTTCGGCCAATCCGCCATTCAGTTTGACGTAGGTAGACGTATCCAGGTTAAACAACATTTGTCCCAGCGTCTGTGCCTTTTCCCACACGGTATCAAGTAGCGCCCAGATATTATCATTACCGCTAATACCATCTTTAATTCCTTCAATAGCTGCAATACTGATATCCAGCCAGCCATCGAGGTTTAACACGAAAGTAGTAATCAGCAGCATACGGCCCACATCCCAGACAACATCTTCAACGGGCGTCTGGAGTTTGCCGCCAAGCGTCTGATAACCGCGATACAGAATAAATAACGTGAAGGAATTGACGATAATAACGCTGATCATGGTGCCGTATGTAGACGACTGACCGTCTAACACGGTGTTGAGTCCATCCATGATGTTTTTGTCCATACCAACGAAAATACCACCGGACATGGTGCCTCTCTTGAAACAGGAACAGACAGAAAATAAGAAAACAGGGAGTCACCCCTGTTTTCGTGGGCGGGGATATTACTCTGTGACGGCTTTTCTCTTTTGGGCTTCCTGCTGGAACAATGTCTCGAATTTTTCCTTGATACCTGGTTTTCCTGTCTGGGCAAACATCAATGCCGCCCGGTGGGCAAATTCGCAATTATCACTCGCCTCGCCATCCTTGAGGCATTGCGTATAGACTTGATAGGTTTCATCAGGATGCTCCTTGTACCAGGCTTCGGATCTTGTCTCTTTACAGCCGGATAGCGTAATAATGGCTGAAATGACACATAAGATTGATACGGGTTTTAACATGCTAACCTCCCTATATATTGTTCAGATCGGCAACGGGGGCAGTTAATTGCTGTTGCTCAAAGGCTTTCTGCTTTTGCTGCTCCAGCAGTGTTGCCCGCAGCTCCGTCTGCCGGACAGACATCTCCCACTGGCTGGTCAGGGCGTTCAGTTGCACGCTTTTGGCCGCGACGGCATTCGCCAGGTCCTGTGACTCTTTCGAGTCTTTGGCATTGGCGATGCGATCAGACAGGTCTGCGATGTCGTTTAACGTGCCCGTCATCCTGTCCTGAACCTCGCGGGTATTCTCAATCGCCAGTACCTGATTGAGTAACAGCTGTTTGCAACTGTCCTGATAACGCAGGGATGCGCGGGACGGGTTACAGCTATCAAACGATTGGTATTTTTTATATAACCCCTGAAGCGCGGAAGAATAGGAACCGTCTGGATTGGTCAGCAGGTCATCCAGTGAAATACCGTTCTTGCGAAGCGCGTCGATATCGTCTTTCAGGCTTTTTGCCTCGCGGAGAAACCCCTGAATATCTCGTATCCCGGTTGCCGTCGCCAATTGCTGCTTATAGGCATCCAGCTCTTCTTTATAGTGGGTAACGGTTTCCTGCCATTGTTTGAGTTTCTGCATCCATTGATTAGTCGACTCGGTATTGCTGACGGCATCAAACACCGGGATACCGGCGCTTATCGCCGGTGCGGACAGACATAGCAAGAGCGCCAGAAAGAGAGAGCGGGTCTGCATGATGATTGACCTCCGAAGTGAAATATCAGATGGCCTGTTCGAGGAAGGCCGCTTTCCAGTCCTGAGGGGACATCCCTTCCTGATAAAGCGCATCAAACCGTTTCAGGTTGTCTGCGCTTCCGCTCAGGATTTTGGTGAGGCTGCCGAGGCCCGATAAATCCATTCTTGCCAGGGCGACAAAGGGCCGGGTTTCACCGGCGCGCAGCGGTGTTTTCACGATGACCATATAATGCTCGCCTGGGTCCAGACGACGGACGGTGTCATACACGCTGTCGGGGACGTTCATTTTCTCCACGTAATCCGCCCGGCTGGCTTTGGGATTGGCGAGAAAGATTTGCGTGCTGCACTGCTCAATAATCGCCGGGGCGATGGGATGCCTGACAATTTCATCGGGGGACTGGGTGGCGGGGATAAAAATGCCGTTCAGTTTGCGGATCACCTTGAGCATATTGAGGGAGAATTTAGAAAACTCGACATCCGCCAGCCATTTCCAGAATTCATCCATGAACATCACCAACCGGCGACCGTCGAGCAGGCTGGTGACGCGGAACAGCAGGTAAAAGGTGATCGGGCCGCGGATGTCGTCGTCATCCAGAAATTCTGTTCCATCGATGCCGATGTTATCGCTCTCACCGATGTTAAAACTGTCCTCCGCGTTATCGAAAATCCAGCCGAATTCGCCGCCCTGCGCCCACTGTTTCAGACGGATGCGCAGCCCGTTGGTTCTGGCCTCGTGGGTCGGCGGCTCGGGCAACACCTCCAGCAGCCGCGTAATACCATATCGGCGGAGTTCCGGCGGGTAGTCCAGCATCAGGGTATCCACGGCGGCGCTGATGCGCGCTTCATCGCGTGGGTCGAGCGGTTTGCCGTTGCGACGGCACAACATGCGGACCAATTGCTTGATAAAGCTGAGGTTACGTCGGGTTGGCGCAAGTGAAAACGGATTGAACCCGGCAGGCGTACCGGTGCGGATGCGAAAGTAACGCCCGCCCATCTGGCGGATCGACATCTCGGCGGCGCGGTCTTTATCAAAGTAAACGGTAGTCAGCCGTTTACCGGGGGCCGCAGCGGAAAATGTCGCCGGGTGGCGGTACTTCTGCATCAGGTGTTGCATCATCGTCATCAGCAGGGTCTTCCCTGAGCCGGTTTTGCCGATGATGGCGGTATTCCCCGGCGTTTTCTCGTTGAAGTCATCCCGCCCGACCTGGCTGTCGTGCAGGTTCAGGTAATAACCGCCGCCGCCGGGCGATGTCAGAATGGCGATGGCCTCTCCCCACGGATTGCCGCTGCGCTTGTGAGGGTGAAAGTTATGCAGGCTGCCCAGATCCGCGTAATTCTGGCTGCTGACGACCACCAACCGGGGGCGAAAGGTATACATGCCGGGCAGTTGAGCCAGATAGGCAGCAGGTAACGACAGCGTGGACAGCGATGTCATGATACCGAGGTCGGTAAACGGCTGGGCCAGCGTGTGGGTCTCCCTGACCACCTGATCGGCACTGGCCGAGGACACTAGCAGGGAAAAATGGTATTTGCCGCAGGAAACATGCCCGGACTGGAGCAGGTCGCGCAAGACAACCAGCTCTTCACGCTGTGACAGGGCATCATCGTCGGTTGCATTCAGCCGTTTTTCCGCCAGCCGGATATGGTGTTGCGCTTCATCCCGCGCCATGCAGGTGAACGACTGCGTCAGTACGTACTCGCTTTCGGCATACAACAGCGCATCCAGCAGGCCGGTCGCGGTCTCCGGCGAATAGTCCTTAATTTCCAGACTGCGGAAGAAACGGGAGCCGCCGACGGTCTGGCATTCGGCGGTATCGGTGGTAAAAAACACATCCGGTGTACTGAGCGTGAGGTAAAACGGTGAACGTGTCACCGCCACCGGCTGCCATTGGCCGGTGATCAGGCGATGGTAGAACGCCAGTTGCGAGGAGTAGACCCGTCCTTTCTCCTCATAGGTTCCCAAAGGGGTCGCCATATAGCGTGACAGTGCGCTGCCGAGTGCGACATGGTGCTCCAGCATGACCCTCAGCGCCTGATCCAGCGCCGCCTGCCTTTTTCCGGCGGGCTGTGTCTTCATGGCCTTTTTCTCCAGTGCGGAGAAGGGCGCATAACAGACGGTGATAAACAGCCGATGCCGCCAGAGCGGCTTCGCGTTGAGTGCCCGGTAATAGCGCGCCGCGACTTCGTCTGAAAACGGAATGCCCGAGGTCGCGTCGAATGCATCCTGATAGGTCTCCCGGATGCGGTGAATATAGAACGTGACCGGCAGCCCTTCATAGGAACGGATCAGGTTGTTGAGATGGCTTGTCATCAGCGTCAGGTGATGTTCATCCTCACATTCAAACAGGGTGCCGCCCAGCTCCCAGGAGGCGATGAAATCACCGTGGCGGTTTCTGATGACGTGCGGGTGAAGGTGGGAAGAGTAAGGGATGTATTTATCCAGCGTGATGCGCGCGTTTAATTTCATCTTGTCGGTAAACTCCGAAATATCGACGGCGTCATACTGGTTTGCCAGTATCGCCGTCGTGCCAAAATAGCGATTGGTGGCAAACCGGCCACGGGTTTTAAACGCCAGCCACCACAGCCCGAAATAATGGATATCGGCTCGGGCCTTCGCCCGCATTTCCAGCCAGGCCGGGATCAGTAATAGCGCCAGGTAATAGCTGACATAGACCGACAGCAGGACGATGGCCCCGCTGACGAGAACGAACGGGACGAGGGGAATGCCCATAATGGCGGCGGGCCGGGTGAGCGCTTTATTCAGGGTGGTCATCGGTTTTCCCCTAGGATGCCCAGTACGCGCCAAAGCCGGATGCACCGACGATCAGGATCGCCCCAATAATGACGTTGCGCATGTCATGCAGGCTTTTACCGTCAAACAGCACCTTGTAACCCACCCACATGGTGGCCAGTGTGATGGTGACGGCGGCCAGCCCCAGCAGGCCGGTGGAGGTGTTGCTCAGCGTGTCGTTGGCTTTGGTAAATCCGCTGCCTGCCGCCAGCGTTTGGGTGGAAATGAAGGCGGGAAAAAAGGCCGGTAAGTATTTACGTTTTTGCATCGTCATCTCTCCTCATGGTTCACTGGGGGGATACATCGCCGCGAAGGACGGCGTTGGGGTAGCGCAGGGTGGTCGAAACCGGGGTAGTGGTGTCGGCAAGCTCACCGCGCAGCACGGTGGCCGGATAATGCATCGCTGACGTGGCCTGGCTGGCGCGACTACGCGTGCGGTCTTCCCGCGTTGACGGGACGGCATAGCCAATACGCTGGAGATAGCTGGTCTGGCTAAAGGCGGATTCGGGCTGCTGACCGGCAGTGAAATTACCGGCGTAGTAGCAACTGAGTGCGCGTTGCAGCGTGCCGCCGCGTTGATAGCAGTCGGTAAGGATGCGCTCAAAAACAGACAGATTGGTACACGGGTCTAACAACGCCCGGGCTGTCACGCCGTAATGCCGGAAATTAGAGCTGGTGATTTGCATCAGCCCGACCGAATAGCGGCGGCCTTTGGCCTCTATCCGGTTGATGATATTGACGGCCGTTTCATCGCTGGTGGGCTGATGAGAAATGACCCCTGCGCTGCCGGGGGGCCTCTCTTGCTTTGGTACAATCTCAGCGATGGCGTAAGGATTAAAGCCGGATTCCACCTTCGCCACATCCAACGCGGTGGACGGGTGAATGCTGGCGGCACATTGCATCGCCGCCGCCAGAAAGGCTGTCGGGGAAAGCATGGTTGCCTCGGTGACGTTATTCGGGTTACAGATTGCCATCAGGTAGCCCGATGGCGGGGGAAAGGTGCGTTACGGTTGGGCGTTCATCGTGCCGGGCTCCGCTGGTGGTGTGTCACTGTCGTCCCGGGGTTCGAGAAGCACCAGCTTACCGGAGACCGCAAGGCCGGGTGTCAGGACGATGTTCAAGCCAGGTTTACCGTGATGGGCGAAGGCCACGCCGACCTTGGTCCAGAATGTGTTTTTTTCTCCGCGTGAATCGGGCGGGCTTTCCTGCGTGACAAATACGTGATAGGTAGGTTTCCGCATGGTATTTCCTTTAATCAACAAGAGTGACGAGTTAAATAGAGAGGTCACATCCCGATTCTGCATTCCGGTTTCAACGGGTCAGCGAGAACATTCAGCGGCACCCTGAATTGTGGTTACGTGACAGCCCGACCCATATTGTTAAAGAGCAATACCGGCCCCGGACGACTACACGTCCATCACGCTCGCCAGGGGAAGGTGGCAGGGTTAGCGTGCAATAGTTCATTCGGGTGGGAAATGAGAAAATCAAACGGGGAATAAGAGAGAAAATGTATAGTGGGGGTAATTATTTTTAGTGATGGATTTTATTGGATTGGGTTTGAGTTGGCAGGTTTTTGGCTTAGGGTCATACTTAATCTGACAGGCTGCTTTGTGCCAGGAGCGGACATTGATAACATTGAGATATATTAGCTTATGGGGAGCCGGTCACATACGTTCTTTAACCTCAGAGTAGACTAGATGAACAATCTGTTTCAATTGCAAATTGGCAACCAATAGCCAGCGCTAGGGGAGTGTTCATGTTTAGTCAGGTTGACATCGGTAGTTTCGGTAGTTTTACGGACCTCAGTTGGAAAAATAGCCTTAAGGATGCAGGCAACAACGTCCAGAATTTCAAGAGGCTCAACATCCTCTACGGACGAAACTACTCTGGTAAGACTACACTCTCGCGGATTTTCCGCGCTTTGGAAACGGGGCGCATTCCACACAACTACGTCGACCCAAATTTCACTATTCGTGGTGACAAAGGTGATGTGACACAGGTAGGCATTTCTGGTCATGGCTACGATGTTCGAGTCTACAACCGGGATTTTGTGAGCGATAACCTAAGCTTCTTGGTCAATCAGAACGACGGCGAGATCAAGACGTTTGCTATCGTTGGTGAAAAGAACAAAGAAATCGAAGATGCCATTACCGCAATCCAAACTAGGCTAGGCAGTGTTGAATCGAAGGCGGGCCTCCGGCATGAACTTGAAGCAAAAAAGAAAGAGCGAGATCGAACGAAAGACAATCATAAGACTGCGTCTGAAGCTCTGGAGGGCAAACTTCGTTCTCATGCCAACAATAAGATTAAACAGAACCGCATCTACGGCCCTGCTGTCTACAACATAGAAGGCATCAAAAAAGACATTAGATCAGTCAAAGAACCTAGCTTCATAGCTCTGACAACCGAAGAACAAGCTGCCAAGGTCAATCTCTTGAAGCAAGAGGCCCTACCTGATATTACCGATACCGTATCAATAAACCTCAACATCGAATCGATAAGCAAGGTAGCTGAAGAACTCCTTTCAAGATTGATTAAGCCAACCCAGCCAATTCAGGAGCTGTTAAATGAGACGGCTCTTCAGATGTGGGTGAAGGAAGGCATACCGCTTCATAAAGATAAGCGGGACACTTGCGCATTCTGCCGTCAGAGTCTTCCTCATGACATCTGGCAGGTATTAGACTCTCACTTCAGTAAGGAATCCTCGGCTCTGGAGTCGAGTATCGATTCATGCCTGTCCTCCATCGCCACCGAAATCCAAGCCATTCCTAACTTCTTGACTTTGACTGGCGATAAGTTCTACGCAGAAGAAAAAATATTATTTGAAACCAGCAAGATAGCACTTGATGATCACCTGAAAAGCTACATGCAGGACCTCAAAGCTCTGAAGGCGGCATTGGGTAAGAGAAAGAACGCCATTTTTCAGCAGGTTGCCATACCTGTCTATATTCATGATCCGACTGCAATTAAGCAATGCGTGGGCGACATAAATGATCTGATCGCCAAAAACAATGGCCGCACAACTTCGCTGGAGAACGATAAAAACACTGCACGAGAATCTCTACGGCTTACCGATGTGGCGTCTTTTATCGTAGACATCACCTACGACACTGAATTAGCCCGTATTGCTAGTCTCAAGACAGATGCTGACACAGCCAACACTGCATTTACCGAAGCTGAAGCCGAAATTCTTAAACAAGAAACCGAAGTGACCCGACTACAGGGCCAGCAGAAGGATGAACGCAAGGGCGCGGAGCGAGTGAATGACTTGCTCAGCCACTTCTTTGGTCATGACGGCATCACGCTTGAAGCCAAAGACAATGTTGAGAATACTTCGGTTAAGTTTGAAGTCACCAGAGATGGCAAATCTGCCTACAACTTGAGCGAAGGCGAATGCAGCCTGATTGCTTTCTGCTACTTCATAGCCAAGCTGGAAGAACCAGACAGCAAAGGTAAGGATCTGATCATTTATATAGATGACCCAATTTCCAGCCTAGACGGAAATCACATCTTCTTCATGTTCAGCTTGATTGAAAGCCTGATTGCGAAACCCATCAAGAATGCAGATGGAACAAACAGCTATCGCTACAAGCAGCTTTTTATATCCACCCACAACCTGGATTTCTTGAAGTATCTTAAGAAAATATCACTTCCTAATGAGAAGAATCACGGTGGATGCCAACATTTCATCGTTGAGAGAAATGGAGGGGCAAGTCAGATTTCCCTGATGCCTTCATATCTGCGAGACTACATCACTGAATTCAACTACCTGTTTCATCAGATCTACAAGTGCCGCAATCAAGGTGGAGCGAATGAATCTCATGAACCATTCTATGGATTCGGTAACAACCTCCGCAAGTTCCTTGAGGCATTTCTGTTCTTTAAGTTTCCGCACCATGATGACAAGAACGATGCCTTTGAACGGATCAAGAAATTCTTTGGCGAAGAGGATCCGACTGCGATAGCTCTTGTGAATAGACTTAACAACGAGTTTTCACATCTCGAATCAATCCCTGATCGCGGATTCAAACCTGTGGAGATTCCAGAAATTTCCAAGGTAGCAAACTACGTATTGGACAAGATTTATGCGGCAGATCCGCATCAATACAACTCCCTGTTAAAAAGCATTGGCGAACCACCAAGGACACCTTAGGAAAAAGAGTTTTTTACGGTGAGTGAGGCGCTATTCGGATCTGGAATGCGCCTCTCAAACACGCCGGAAGAGTACATCACTGATGTACGGACAATCGAAACACTTAAAAGAGTGTGGAGCTAAACAGGTATGAAAAGTAAATGTCCGTTCTTCGCTCTTAACGGACATGCTTGCACCCTGAGCGACTGCTTCGTGCCGAAGCGGATATTAAAGACTCTATACCAACTCCTCGAATTCAGTGAGCGAGTTCTGGTAACGTTTGACTGCTTCTGAAAAGGCTTGTGCGGCATCGGCATTCGATACCATGTATTCTTCAGTAACTCCAGTTTGAGACTGAAAAGTAATATTCCCATAAATACAGATAGGGATTTGATAGTTCTCTTTAAATCGGCGGTCTGGTGAACCATTCTTGTTCGTTTTAGCCCATGTATGCCCAGCTACACTGGCATCATTCGGTACGCCATCCTCCTCATGGAATCCTCGATGTTCTGCACTAATTTGTAATTCGCGTAAGTCAATCAGAGCGAATGCACCATCGGCACGTGGTATCACAGCAACACCAGGGTAAAGCAAAATATCGTCACCATTAACATTTTCAAACCGCATCGCTCGTCCTGTAAACTGAATGAGATCAGTTGAACTGAAATCGAAGGTAACAGGGTGACGATTAACAGACCGCGTGGCTAACGTTCTTTCGGCAAATTGGTCTGTAGCCTTATCCGCAGTAATATCCCATTTTTTGACGCTTGACTTCAATACGTCGAATGCACGAACCATTGCGGCATAGGCTCGCTGCGAGGCATCACTGCTTTCGAAAGTGATCGCAATTTTAGTGTTGTCTTCCCAGGATACGAGGCGAGATATTTCTGACTGGGTTTTGGGAAGTTCTGTCTCAAGTTCCGCAATACGGCGCTTGTAAAACCAACGGAACAGGCTTGATTTACGTCGAACCAATTCGCTCTTTTGTTTTGATTCTTCTGCAATTGCTTCTTGTAAATCAGCTTTTATCTCTGCTCTTTGTTCTCGTGCTTTGGCAATCAAATCTCGTAAAGGTAAAAGGGACGTGCTTGTCAGAACTTCAACAGAAGCGCTGGAAATTTCATTCATGCCAGATTGGGGCATGTAAATTTTGGCGTTTGATGGAATGTTATTTGGCACTACCTTAGGTATCTCGAAATGAGACTCTGTAGAGGACGGATTTAGTGAACTGGTAACTGGGAGCTTATCTTCGTAGGACAAGTTAGGTGTTGTGTACGATAAACCAGAACCAGGTAACCCTACTGTTGCTCTAATTCCTTTTTGTCCAATATTGACTGTTGCACCCGGCACACCAATGCTCGCGCTTATTCCACGCTTACCGATGTTGAGGCGTACGCCTGGGAAAAGAGTAAATGTTTGTCTTAAGCGGAGAGACATAAGGTAATCCTTGTGTGGTAATACACGCCAAATCTCGATTTTTTTATTATATGAACATCTAACCAATAAAGAAGCCTAATTCTTCGCTCATCTCCGTACTGACCCTGACCCCGAATCTGATCCACCCATAATCAGAAATTCTCGACTTCAGGATGGCTGCATATTCTGGCAACCGACAGATTTTTGAGCAAATTCGGATGGCGTCATCCAACCCAGCGCAGAATGGGGACGTCTCTGATTATAGTGTATGCGCCAGGCTTCGATTTTGCACCGTGCATCCTCCAGAGACATGAACCAGTTCTCGTTCAGGCATTCCTGCCGCAACCTGCCGTTGAAGGATTCCACCGTGGCATTGTCCGTCGGTGTTCCCGGCCGTGAAAAATCAATGCGGATACCCCGTTCGTAAACCCATTTATCCAGCATTTTTCCTGCAAATTCAGAGCCATTGTCGGTTTTCAGCAACTGAGGTAGCGGGCGATGACTGGCGATATGATCCAGCATTTCAGCGACCTCTGCTGAACGAAGGTTCTGTCCCACACAGATCCCAAGACACTCGCGCGTGTAGAGATCGATAACGGTCAGCAGGCGTAATCGACGTCCGTCAAACAAGGCATCAGAGACAAAATCCATACCCCACACATGGTTCGGATATAAGCCCTGAGCTTGCGGTTGACGTCGCTGGGCAGATTTGTTGCGATGTGGCCGCTTGAGACGTAACGATAGCCCCTGCTGGCTGTAAAGACGGTAGATCCGCTTGTGATTATCACGCCAGCCTTCGCGCCTGAGCATCACATGTACCCGTCGGTAGCCGTAATGCACCCGGGTTTCGGTGATCTCACGAATGCGCAGGCGTAGCGCACTGTCATCAGCGGCAACAGAACGGTATCGAAACGAACTACAACTGATCCGCAATGCAAAACAGACCTGTCTCTCACTGGCACCGTAGCGCGCTTGTAAATCCCTGACCCATTCGCGCAGACGTGCCAGTGTCAGCTCTTTTTTGCGAGGACATCCTGCAACATCGCTTTATCGAGGCTCAGATCGGCAACCAGCTTCTTCAACCGCAGGTTTTCTTCTTCAAGCTGCCGCATATGCTTGAGTTCTGACGGTGAAATCCCACCGTATTTCTTACGCCACGTATAAAAAGTGGCATCGGAAATCCCTAGCTTGCGGCAGACTTCCGGCACCGGAGTACCCAATTCAGCCTGCTTCAGGGCAAACACAATCTGTTCTTCGGTGAATCGCGACTTTTTCATCGGCACCACCTCCGTTCAGGGGAGTCATTATCATGCCGGAATTCTGTTTCTGAATGGAGCAGGATTTTGGGTCAGGGTCAATATCGACTTCATCCTGATAAAACACAGGATTAGCCGTCGATTCCTGAGTCAGCGCCTGCTCAATAGCAAGCCGCTTTTCATCATGGTGCGGGTCCCTGATTTTCAGCGTCGGCGCGGCTCTGCGCCAGACCATACCCGCCCGTTTGAGGTATCGGTGCAAGGTGGAGCGGTGAAGTGTCACGTCAAAAAGCCGGTTGACGATGCGGGCCAGTAATTCCGTGCTCCAGCGGGAGCGCAGCCAGCCGAAATCCTTCGGCGAACGTTGAACCAGCAAGGGAAGAACACGCTGGATATCCGCGACCGGCCAGCAAGGTGCCCGACCGGGTCTGAGGCTTTTTAGTCCTTCAACACCATGTAAAGTAAACCAGTTTATCCATCGGCCGACGGATGAACGAGCAGCACAGAGCAGTCTGGCGACCTCGGTGGCAGTCATTCCCCGATGTAACATCAGTATGGCAATGAGTCGTCTGGCATAGTTTTTATCATGAGTCTGTTGGGCCTCTTTACGCATCAGTTGTCGTTCTTCATCAGGGATTGCTGCTATGATCGGCATCGCTCAGTCCGGTTGGTGATTTGTTTTGATTTGGCGATTGATCAGATCGCTCAACTCGGACTGAGTTCCCTTCAAGTGATCTACTATTTGGCGAAGCTATTTAGAGGGCACAAGAAATCCACTCAGCCGCACTAGCAGATGCGGAAGCATGCCGCTAGATAACCACTCTAAATCTTTGACAGCTGAGTTTTAAGAAAAGTGCCCTTTCTGGGTGTTATCTATGTAAAGTAATTAGATATGACCATAATTACTACTCTTTAAAATTTAACGATTGTAAAAAACGTAATAAAAGAAAATCATCTGGCGCTATAAAATTAACGTATCCATCTGGCTCAACATAACCTTGCGCTATTCTTGGATGACTTAGTGTCTCTTTAGGCAGTGGATGCTTGGCAAATGGGTTGTGTAAAATATATAACCCATCCGCTAGGTGTTCTACATAATCACTTTTTGGGGCTTGATGAACTTCAGGATATAATGAGTTTTCCTTTGGAGTAAATGATGTATAAATCGTTAGAGCTGAAGGGTTGTCCGCAAGGGCTCTTACTTTTCCCCAAGTAGCCAAACTACTATAAATCACAGCACTTACATCCGAATATTCAGGTGTGCAGAATAACCCCATATCTATATTAACATTTTCTTTTTTTACTGCAGCGTCGACGTTATAAGTAATTATACTCTTTGCCCCTGATTCAATGGTTGCTTCTTCATCATGGTATAGGCCATATAATGTTGCAAGTATGGGCCTGGCTGCTGCAAAGTGTGCAAAAGGTCTGTCGAATGAAGCTATGGCGATTACAAAAGGTTTTTCTTTACATTGAGGAAGTAGAGAATATCTCGATCTTAATTTTTTAACCTTTGATATAAAGCTATTACTAAGTCGAATAGAAGCTTCAGAATTAAATTTATTAAAATCTCTCGGCATATCTTCCTTACTGAAACCATGCGCTCCAAGGTCTCCTTGTGCTGGAAGTGCAATAGTTGCCTCAATGCAAAATTCTGGATGATTGACGACGAAGTCAGGAGCGTCGTATGAAAAGTCGTTCCTTAAGCCCAATTCTTTCAGATAAGCAAAAAGATATAACTCCCATAGGCAAGGTTCAAAACTTGTTTGAAATTCCTTAGCAAATTTATTGTCTCGGTCTTGAAATCCTTTTGCCCATTGATTAATTACTTCTCTCTCCGGTTTGTAGCGTTCTTCTTTCATCATTATATATATTGGATGTTGTTTTTCTAAAGGCACTACATCATCGAACAAATTAATGTTGGACATTTTTTCCTCAGTAATATGCTTTATTTTAAGAGATGTATGATAATGCATTAGAAAATATGTAAAATAAACTTATCTCACATTTTAAAACTTACGGTGTACTCAAAGGGGGTCTTTGAGCCCTTAGATTGCATTGCACTGAGGTGACAGGTAATATTTTTTTACTTAACCCTTTGAATAACGGTGCATTAAGTAAGTATCGAGTCATAGATCGTTCATGATTGTCTTCAACTGCCGCTTCACGCCCTGAGACATTCAACAAGCTTTTTATGGCTTCAGTAAGGGCGATTTACGCTCTTCCAGCGCCAGTAAGTATTTTGCTTCGTTGTAACAGGTTCTGTTCTTCCAGCAGCTATAAATTATCCGGATCCATTTGAACGCCAGTGCCCGGATAGCAGACTGGTGAGATTTACCCTTTTTTCTGAGGCTCTGATAATACAGTCTGGACCAATATGATGAGTTAACCGTCTTCGCAGCCCATTCCACGAATGTCTGACGGACGAACTTGGCGCATTGCCATCGCCAGTGTACCCAGGATTTTTGACCGCTTCGCTCGGTTACTGGCGCGATACCTGCGTAGTTTTGAATTTCTTCTGCACTATTAAAACGGTCACGGTTATCTCCAAGTGCAGTAAGCATACGTGGGCCCATACACGGCCCCATGCCCGGAAGTGATTTAAACAGCTCTGCATCTGGCAATGTATCAAACAGCGTTTCGATTCGTTCGTCATAGGTTTTGATGATTTCACTCACGACTTTAATTTGTGCCGCCAGTGCTGTTGCCATCAAAGCATTAGCCTCTATAACACTCGGGTCTGTCGTCAACGGGATCGCATTGTCGATACTCGCAACTCGTTGCTCGGTAAGGACTGTTGCGCGGCCACCTTTGGCATTAAGAAAGTTGCGAATAGTGTCGCGCCTGGCGCGTTTCAGTTGTTGCAGACTGGGCCATCTCATAATCAGTTCACACAACAGTAAGCTACCTCGATGTGAGAACCATTCCAGAAGTTGAGGATAATATTGTTTGAGAGTGTTGATTAACCTGTTCACAAAACGACGTTTGTCTTCAATGAGTTGCCGACGCTGTTCAACCAGCTGTTGAAGTAGTCGAATATCCGCATTGTCGGGTTCAATGGCTTTGATCTTTTTGGGATAACGTAACATCAGTTCCAGCGCCAGTTCTGCATCCTGCGGGTCGTCTTTTGCCCCGCTGGGCCAGAAGGTCTGCCTGTAGCGAGCAAGCGATAACGCATGAACAGGAAAAACAGTAATAAACGGGTATTTTTGTAGCGCGAAAACCACCGGGCCTTTTTTAAGTTCAATGGCGACTGCGATCCTGCCTTTCACTTTTTTGTGCAATGCTTTCAGCCAGGTATCAAGTGCTTCTGGCGTATGTTCAATGACATGGAAGACTCGCTCGCCATTATTAAACTGAACACATACATCGTGCTTTTTATCCGCCCAGTCGAGGCCAATATGAGCAGTAAACTGATTTATCGCAGTCATCACCAACTCCTTTTTATCGAGGATTGGTATGCATTCCACGTTCTTCGAAAGAAATATAGTCAGCAGTTTGTCTGCATGCCCTGAGTATTCGTTAACGAACGTGGAGCACTTGCTAGCTCGAAAGAAAAGCGGTGATCATCGCATGATTCTCGCTCAATATTCGTAACCAGCAAGTGCATACCCTGGATCACCTAATAGCGTAACGTTCAGGGTATGAAAGTCTATATTTCGCTCATTGCCGACTGTCAAACTTAATCATTCTCTAACACAAAACACCTTCATATCAAGTCTGAGCTAATGCAGATAAGTAATAATGGCGACGTTTTTTGCTCATCGTTTTAACGCTTATAACAAGCGTTATATTTATTAATATAATAAGCAGACGTACAGAGAAACACTATTCTCTGCGCGTCTGCATGTATATTAACAGCGTTCGCGTCGTTCAAGTATGGTTTGGCATTCCGTGCAGGTTGTCACGCCCGGCAGAGTTTGCCGTCGCTGCTCGGGAATCGGCTCACCACACAAACGGCAGTAATGTAATGAGGGTGTGGTTGCTGGTTTAAAACGATTTTGTTCAATCATTTCTTCCAGACGTTGCTCATTAAATTCCTGATCGCGATCGATCTCATCCGGCATGTGATGTCCTCCTGTTCGGTGCTTCCTTTTCGCAAAGGGTGATACGGTTCCAGACAACGGCGAGCGAAGGCGCTTCCTCCCGCGACGATAATGCTTCGGTGATCTGCATCATCACTTCCAGTGCGTCAGGCGTTTCAAGGTTTGCAGGTCGGCTTTTCTGCCATAACCGCCAGATTTCGGCATCAATGGCTTCATCGGGGATGGGCGTTCGGCCATAAGGAATGGTGACGCCCAATAACCGGCGACGAGTGCAGACCTCATTTGAGGTGAGGCCAAAGAAGTGGTGCAGGAGGGCTATTGATCCTCCCAATCTGATGGCCCGGGTAATCTGTTGTTGGCGCAGCGCTTCCTTGCGGGATAACGTCAGAATCTGCTGTAGGACGTCATGGCGGACAGTCAATGCCATAAATTGCGCTGATGCCCGGCTGACGATAAAGAATTCGTCGAGGGAGAGCTGATTGAGGGCATTTAATTCGTCAAAGGTGAATCCTAACGTTTCACAATAACGAAAATTACCGTCCTTAAGCGCAGCAAGGGCGTGTGTTAACACCGCGTAATTCAGTGAGGGGAACATAATGCTGTATCTCCCTTCAGCGCGTTAAGCGGTTGGCTAATTTGACGTTAATCCATTCGTCAATTTCAGATTCGAGCCAGGCCACGCTGGCGGGACCAATCTTTATTGAGGCCGGAAAGGTTCCGTCTTTCATATACAAATAGATTTGCGAGCGCTTCAGGCCGGTTTTTTCTTCCACTTGTTTCAGGCGTAATAACTGATGAGATGTCATAGATTCCTCCAGTGCAGAATGGCGTATGCCCGGAGAAGACAAAAAAACACAGCGAGGGACGGAGTGAAAGTTGATGAGCCCGTATTACGGATATCACAATCCTTAATACGGGTTTTTAGACAGTATCGCAGAATTGTTTTTCTATAATTCAGCGTTTATTTATCCAGAAGAAGTTTTCTATGTTGCCCTTGCAATTTTTCCGATGACGGCGGGGTGCCGATTACCTTTCTGCTACCACGATGTTTATGGCAAACTCTTTATAGTCGGTTTAAGCGGTAGCCTAAAATTGGAATGATAAGTTTTATTTTCACTGTATTACTTCAGGACATTGGCTAACCGGGATACCAGCGCGTTGGAGAGGTAACACTATTTCAGCCAGCTACTGCAATGCGCTGGAGCGGGAACTGTAATCTCGGTCAGTGCCGGTACGACAAGGGTTGTAGGCGGTTGTATTGTTGCCACCCTGATTGCACTTGATCTGACAAAGCATGTTTATTGACTGGTCAGCCATTATCGCCAGTCTGGCAGGCGTGGAAGTCGGGTTGTACACAAGCTGGGGGAGCCCTGCGCTGAACTTGCTACTGGTGACCAGCATGTTCTATTGACTGATGAAAGCCAGTACCTGCTATACGCTGAGAACCGCTGGTTGCCAAATTAAAAGACAGGGCCTAATCCTAACCACTCCTCTTGCTTCGAAATAACTCAAGCACGTCTTGCGCAAACTCATCATCCACTATATAGAAATAGCATTCTGGTACGTCCAGTACGCGAGCAAACTCGCACACCAGCTCGAAGGTCGGCTTGTGCGTACCATTTTCATAATGAGACAAGCGTGAGTAAGCCGTAGCTTCTTCAAGCCCAGCCAGTACACCCAGTTTTTCCTGAGTGAGTTTAGCGTGTAAGCGTGCTTCTTTGAGTCTTTTGGGGATCATGCCGTGCTCCCAATGAGGATTTCACGGAGATCTTTAGCATTGCTCAATAGAATTTATCTTTAGAGTTCATAAAGATGGTGATTTGTATTTACAGGGATCGCTAATTTTTTCAATTAATTAGATGTGTTTTTTCTCCACTGAACCAGCTCGCCAGCATGCAAATTCAGCATGGCTTCAGCAAAGCTGTCATCCAGTGTGTAGAAGTATCCTTCCGGTACATCCAGTATTTTGGCAAACGTACATATCAGCTCAAATTTTGGTTTGTGCCTGCCATTCTCATAGTGTGACATTCTTGAGTAACCCGTATCCTCAGAAATCCCGGCGGCTAGCGCCAGTTCTTCCTGTGAAATTTTTGCACGTTCTCTTGCGGCTCTTAGACGCTGCGGCACCATAACTTTTCCTGTTATTGGTTATATTGACATCATCTTTAGCATTCCTTAAGATGAATCATCTTTAGACTTACTAAAGATAACATTCATCCACTTATCCTTATCGGACTTCAAGTCTTTGAATGAGGTAAATCAAATGGTTAGAATCGATTGGCATTCTGCCGACATTATCGCCAGGCTTCACAAACGGGGAACTACGATGGCCGCCGTGTCGCGGGCGGCGGGGTTGAATTCCTCCACACTGGGTAATGCGCTTATCCGTCCGTGGCCTAAAGGGGAGCAGCTGATTGCTGATGCACTGGGGGTACCGGCCTATGAGATTTGGCCGAGCCGCTATTTTGACGAGCAGGGGCAGTTAATCCCGCGCACCCCACGCTCTCGCCCCCGACATACTCAGGATAAATGACAGCGGCAAAGCGGGCTGAGAAGGGCAGCGATAGGAATATCCCTTTCATGTTTAAATCACACTCATTAGCGTGATTTTCATTCACTTTTATCCTGTTTACCTCTGTTCTTTGTGGCCCGATGCTATCGGGCCAGTCTTCATGCATGAGACGCAGGTATACCCGTTGGTTTTCGTCGGACTCAATAAGTTGAGGGGTGGATGCCGCAAGACATGGCGGGTAGGGTGCCGACACTATCTTTACCTCTTGAGTGGGTCTTTAGTCTCACAAATCAGCATGATGAAGCCGGATTATCTGGTGCTGTCTTTCCCCGTGCCGGAATGCCTTTCTTTATCACTCGACGGGATATCTGGCACAGCAATATGCGGTAAACACATTGGCATCCCAGCGTTCATAAAAATCAAAAACGTGATAAAAATCACAAAAAACAAGCCACTAATAGATCGAAAAACAGTCACCCGCAGAATGATCGCAAAATCTGCGCAACTTCTTGCTCACTTTCCAGCATAAATCCCTGTTTGCGCAATGGATGCCGTTTTTTCGGGAAGTCTGCGCAACTTTTTGCTCAAGTTTGACTTAGGGAAAATGGCGATATTATTTTTCTCTTTAAAAACAATGCAATAAAAACTGGCACAGTCATTGCTTTGTAAGCGGTGAAGTCACACTAACCGTTCAACAACAAGGAGCAAGACTATGCCAACTCCATGCTATATCAGCATCGAAGGGAAAACCCAGGGCAACATCACCGCCGGTGCCTTCACCTCCGACTCCGTCGGCAACATCTACGTGCAGGGCCACGAAGACGAGATGCTGGTGCAGGAATTCAAACACATCGTCACCGTGCCGACCGACCCGCAGTCCGGCCAGCCTGCCGGTCAGCGCGTGCACAAACCGTTCAAGTTCACCGTCGCGCTGAACAAGGCCGTGCCGCTGCTGTATAACGCGCTGGCGTCCGGTGAAATGCTGCCGACCGTGACCCTGAAGTGGTATCGCACCTCTGTCGAAGGCAAGCAGGAGCATTTCTTCACCACCACCCTGACCGACGCCACCATCGTCGACATCAACAACCAGATGCCGCACTGCCAGGACCCGTCCAAGCAGGATTACACCCAGCTTATTGAAGTGTCGCTGGCCTACCGCAAGGTGGACTGGGAGCACACCGTGGCCGGGACTTCCGGCTCTGACGACTGGCGCGCGCCGATCGAAGCGTAATCACGCCGTCACCCGGACTCCGGTCCGGGTGTTGTCGTTTTCAGCCTGCCCTGAGCGATGGCGGCGGTCATCGCTGAGTGCGGACGCAGACAGGGAATAAGGAGAAAGTCAGGTGGCCAACAGTACCGGATTGCAGTTTACCGTGAAGGTCGGCACGTTGCCGGAAACGACGTTCGCGGTGGTGGATTTTGAGCTGAGCGAGGCGCTGAACCAGCCGTTTGCGCTGTCGCTCAATCTGGCAAGCGCGTTACCCGGCATCGATTTCGGCGCGGTGCTGGACCAGCCGTGCGAGCTGCTGGTGTGGTACGAAGGCGAGCTGCAGCGCCGGGTCAGCGGTATCGTCAGCCGCTTTGCCCAGGGCGACACCGGCTTTCGCCGCACCCGCTATCAGGCCGAGGTGCGCCCGGCGCTGTGGCGACTGGGCTTGCGCACCAACGCCCGACTCTTCCAGACCCAAAAACCGGACGCGATTATCGGCACCCTGCTGGAAGAAGCCGGGATTACCGACTTTGCCTTTGCCCTGCGCCATGAGCACGCGGTGCGCGAATACTGCGTGCAGTACCGCGAAAGTGACCTGGCGTTCATCAACCGACTGGCGGCGGAAGAAGGGCTGTTCTACTTCCACGAGTTTGAGGCCGGCAAGCACCGGGTGGTGTTTGCCGACGACGCCGGCGCGCTCGGCAAAGGCCCGGAACTGTTCTTCAATCTCGCCACGCAAGGGTTGTCGGAAGGGGCGTACGTGCGCCGTTTCCGCTACGCCGAGGCGGTGAGCACCGCCGAAGTGGCGCTGAAGGATTACAGCTTCAAAACCCCGGCCTACGGGCTGCTGCATAACAAGATGAGCAACGAGCTGGACCATCAGCGCGAATCCTACCAGCACTTCGACTACCCCGGTCGCTTCAAGCAGGACCCGAGCGGCAAGGCCTTTACCGGCTACCGGCTGGATGCGCTGCGTGCCGGCGCCATGACCGGGGCGGGCGAATCCAATGCCGCCGAACTGATGCCGGGCAGCAGCTTTACCCTGACCGAGCACCCGAACCCGGCGTTCAACCTGGCCTGGCAGGTGGTGGCGGTGACCCACAGCGGCCAGCAGCCGCAGGCGCTGGAAGAGGAAAGCGGCGGCGAGCCGACCACGATAAGCAACAGTTTCGAGGTGGTGAAAGCCACCACCACCTGGCGGGCGGCGCTGCCGTACAAACCGATGGTGGACGGCCCGCAGATTGCCACCGTGGTCGGCCCGGCGGGTGAAGAGATTTACTGCGACGAGTTTGGCCGGGTGAAGCTGCAGTTCCCGTGGGACCGCTACGGCGCCAGCGACGACCAGAGCTCCTGCTGGGTGCGGGTCAGTCAGGGCTGGGCCGGCGGCCAGTACGGGTTAATCGCCATTCCGCGTATCGGCCATGAAGTGGTGGTGAGCTTTCTGGAAGGCGACCCGGACCAGCCCATCGTCACCGGGCGCACCTTCCATGCCACCAACCCGTCGCCGTATCCGCTGCCGGCCAGCAAGACCCGCACCTCGCTGCGCACCAGTACCCATAAAGGGGCCGGGTTCAACGAACTGCGCTTTGAAGACCAGGCCGGGCAGGAAGAGGTGTTTATCCACGCCCAGAAGGACATGAACACCGTGGTGCTCAATAACCGCAGTACAGGGGTGGGGGGCGATCACGCAGAAAACGTCGGGCGGGATCAGGTCAGTGTTGTGGGGCGTCATCAGGTACTGAAAATCGTCGAAAATCAGGCGACTGATATTCAGGGGGCACAGAAAGTTGCGATAGGGGCGGGCCGTGAAACGGACGTGACGGGCAACGATAAATTGACGGTGACGGGAGACATCACGATCACCTCGACCGGTGGTGATATCACGCTGTCAACTGCAGGTGGCGGGTCACTGACCATTTTCAAGAACGGCAATATTCAGATCAAGGGTGTGCACATCGACGTCATCGGCAGTGATCGTATTGATTTGAATAAATAATCAGCAGGTTGTCCGCTATGCCTATTGGCATGGCGGCTACCGATTATGGCATCCCATCATTATTCGAGGCTTTTATTTTGACGACTCAATCTCCCGCCCACTGTGTCTTTACCGAGGGCTGTATCACACTGCCTGACGGCTACACGGATCGTACGGTAAATGCATTTGTAGCCGGAAAAGAAGGCGACGCTGCCATTACGGTTACCCGCGACACGCTCAATGAGGGGGAGTCGCTAAACGACTATATCGACCGGCAACTGGTACTGATGTCGCAACATCTCAAGGGGTGGAAAACACAGCAGCGTGAGGCGATCTGGCTGGGGCAGCAGGTGCTGGAAGGTGAAAGTGTCCAGGCAAGTTATCTCCGCGATGGTCAGCGTATCTGGCAGCAGCAGGCGGTATTTGCGCTGGATAGCGCACACATTCTTGTTTTCACCCTGTCGAAAACCGCCGTGTTATCTGATGTCGATGCATCCCGGTTCAACGCCCTGCTGGGGAGCTTTACGTTTAACCAGTAACGATAAGGAACATTGTTATGTTTGAAGCGGCGCGCGTTGGGGATGGGATTGGGCACTCGGGGGCTTTGGCGGGTATGATTGCCGGCACCATTGTCGGTGGGCTGATTGCGGCCGTTGGGGGCATTGCTGCCGGTGCGCTGTTTATGGCGGGTATCGCCTCCTCCTGCCTGGGGGTCGGCGTGTTACTGGTTGGCCTCAGTTTTGCGGTGGGCTGGGGGACCGGCGTGCTGGCAGAAAAAGCCCGCGACAGCATAGCGGAGTCCGGTGCCAGCAGCATGTCGAAGGCAGGCACGCTCCTCACCGGTTCCCCGAATGTGTTCATTAATAGTCTGGCCGCAGTTATCGCCACCCAGAGTATGGCGGCCTGTAATAAGGATGGCCCTTCCATGCAGGTCGCTCAGGGGTCTTCCGGGGTATTCATCAACGGCCAGCCTGCATCCCGCCTTGGCGATAAAATCAACTGTGGTGCTTCCATCACAGA
>NZ_SZVX01000024.1:0-72549 GCF_007210685.1 Dickeya sp. ws52 | reverse complement strand
TATCCCGCACGAAATTATTCACTGACCGGACAAACTTCACCATTCACAAGACAATATAGCTGTTTGTCAACAGCCTCGGGCGCTGTGCAGACAGCGCCTTTTTTACTGCCCATCGCCTACCCCAGCGCCACCAGCAACGCGCCGGCGGAAATCAGCGCGACGCCAACCCCTGCCAGCAGCGACACCTTTTCACCCAGCAGCAGCGCCGCCAGAATGACGGCAAACACTACGCTGAGTTTATCGATGGGCGCCACCTGCGCGACGCTGCCGTTTTTCAGCGCCATAAAATAAAACAGCCAGGACAGTGCGCCGGCGACTCCGCTCAGTACGATAAACAGCATGGCTTTATGGTTGGCGAGTACGGCGCTGAACAGCGATGATTTGCCTTGTACCACCACCACGCCGACCAGAAACAGCGCCATAATCACGGCACGAACGGCGGTGGCGGTGTTGGCGTCCAGCTGTTGCAGACCGATTTTACCAAACAGCGCCACCAGCGCGGCGCATAACGCCGACAGCAAGGCGTAAAGTAACCAACTACTCATTGATATTTTTCTCGTGGGTAAAAGTCAGGATGCTACGCCTGACACCGGCAGGGCGCCAGCGTCAGGCGCGAAGGCGAGTGCGTGCCTAGGGCATAAAGCGGTAGCCGATGGCGGTTTCAGTCAAAAAGTGGCGCGGGCGGGCCGGGTCGTCTTCCAGTTTCTGGCGCAAATGCCCCATATAAATACGCAGATAGTGGCTGTGCTCCACCGCGTTGGGGCCCCAAACCTGATTGAGCAGTTGACGCTGCGTCAGCACCTTGCCGGGGTTGGCGAGTAGGGTGGACAGCAGCCGGAATTCGATCGGCGTCAGATGTAACTCTTGCTGGTTGCGTATCACCTGGCGATTAATCAAATCCACGGTGACGTTTGAAAAGGTAATCAGCGGGGTTTCCTGCTGCGATGCGCTCACGCGGCGTAGCGCCACTCGCGCCCGCGCCAGCAGTTCGCCAATGCCGAACGGCTTGGTGAGATAATCTTCAGCTCCGGCATCCAGCGCGTCGATCTTATCCTGTTCGTCGGTACGGGCGGACAACACGATAACCGGAATAGCGCTCCACTGCCGCAGATCGCGGATGTAATCAATGCCGTCACCATCGGGCAGCCCCAGATCAAGAATAATCAGATCCGGTTTGCGGGTCGCCGCTTCTATCAATCCTCGTTGCAGCGTTTCAGCTTCAAATACGCGGCAGCCTTCGCCCTCCAGCGCGTTACGGACGAAACGCCGGATCTCTTTTTCATCTTCTACGATCAGAATGTTGGTCTGTAACAGGGTCAGGACTCCATCTCTTCAGGTTCGAGCGCCGGCGGCGCAACCAGCGGCAAAGTAAAGTGGAACACCGCACCGCCTTCATCCGCGTTGGTGGCCCAGATTCGCCCGCCGTGAATCTCTACAATCGCCCGGCAGATGGCCAATCCCAGCCCAACGCCGGGAATTGAAGACTCTTTGTGCCCGCGGGCAAACTTGTCAAAAATCATTTTTTCCTGACCAGCGGGGATGCCGGGGCCGTTATCCTGAATCTGCACTTCCAGCAGGTCGCTGGCAACCGATGAGGATACCCGGCTGGCGGAAACAAGAATGGTCGCCTGCTCGCCGGCGTATTTGATGGCGTTTTCCAGCAGGTTGATCAACACCCGTTCGATCAGGCTGGCGTCGCAATACACCAGCAGCATGTCCTGCGGCAACCGTAATTGAATAGTATTGCTTGCCAGTGAGTTTTCCAACTGTCGCAATGCGCTGCCGATTAACTCTTCCAGCGTTTGCCACTCTTTGCGCAGACTAAAGCCGTCGGACTGGATACGCGCCATATCCAGTAAGTTATTGACCAGCCGCGTCGTACTGAGGATGTGCTGGCGAATCTGGCTGGCCTGCGGCGCATAAGGCGAGCCTTCGGAAGCCAGGTTGAGCGTCAGAATTTCCGCCTGACCGAACAACACGGTCAGCGGAGTACGTAAATCATGGGATAACGCCGCCAGCAGCGAGTTGCGCAGTTGCTCGCGTTCGGCGTCCAGACGCGAATTTTCGGCGTTATGGACCAGTTGCAGGCGTTCCAGCGCGTTGGTGATAAGGACGGTGAAGGTTTCCAACATGCGTTGCTGTTCCGGAATCATCAACTGGCGCACGTTACTCGGCTCGACGGCGATAATACCGAACGTCGTTTGCGGTGTCGCCAGCGGCAACAATTGATAAGGAACGCCCGGCAGCGTGGACGTACCGGCCCCGGCGGGGGCGGCGTGATCGTAACTCCAGCGGGCGATAGCCCGGTCGACGATCAGTTGCTCGGGCTCATCGAGCGCGACCTGTTGTAGCTCCGCCATCGGGGATGAGACCGGTTCGGCCAGCAAAATGGCTATCTTGGCCTGAAAGGTTGAACGCAGAAAATGATGGCTGGCTTTGGCAATATCCTCTACCGACAGGCTGCGGTTGAGCGCTTTGGACATTTCGTACAGATGCCTTACGCGCTGCTCGCGGTAGCGGGCGACGCGCGCCTGATAACGGACCCCCGCAGTCAGATTTCCCACCAGAATCCCGATGGTCAGCATCACCGCAAACGTGACCAGATACTGTGCATCGGCAACGGCGAATGTGCCTTTCGGCGCCACAAAAAACAGATCAAAGCTGGCGACGTTGATGACGGCGGCGAATACCGACGGCCAGCGGCCATAAAACAGTGCGATGATCACTACGGCCAGCAAATAAAGCATCACTAGGTTGACCGGTTCCAGCATGGAAAACGGCGACCACAGCGCCAGTAGCGTGATCAACATGCAGAGTAGTACGGCAACGCCGCCGCCGTAGAACTGTAGTCGCCATTTATCGGTTATTGCGCGGGCGTCCGGTGTTTTAGGCGGTGGCGGCGTGGCGTCGTCTTGTACTGAAACAACGACCAGATCGAGGTCTGGCCCTAATTTTCCGAGTTTCTCGGCGAAGCGGGTACGGCGCCACCAGCCGAGTTTTTGTTCGGTGTGACGGCCAATAACAATCTTGCCGAGATTATGATCGCGGGCGTAGCGCAGTACCGCACGTTCTACCGATGGATCGGAAAGGGTGGCGGTTTCCGCTCCCAGATCCTGCGCCAGTTTCAATGCGCGTAAAATGGCGCGTCGTTCGCCTTCCGGCAGGCGATGCAGGCGCGGCGTTTCGACGTAAACCGCGTGCCAGATGCTGCCCAATCGTGCGGCCAGACGAGCGGCGGTGCGCACCAGTTTTTCGTTGCCTGCGCCGCGGCCAATGCACAACAGAATGGCATCACGGGTATGCCAGACTCGCTCACGACCTTGACTGGCGCGCATCGCCCGCATTTGATCATCCACCCGATCGGCCATACGCCGGAGCGCCAGCTCGCGCAGGGCCAGCAGGTTGCCTTTGCGAAAGAAGTTTTCGATGGCGCGTTCCGCCTGCATCGGCAGGTAGACTTTGCCTTCGTTGAGACGCTGGCGCAGGTCGTCAGGCGGCAGGTCTACCAGCACCACTTCATTGGCATCGTCAAAAATCGGATCGGGGACGGTTTCCCGCACCCGAATGCCGGTGACGCCGCCAACGATGTCGTTCAGGCTTTCCAGATGCTGCACGTTGACGGTGGTAAACACATCGATACCGGCGTCCAGCAACTCTTGTACGTCCTGCCAGCGTTTAGGATGGCGGGAACCGCGAATATTGCTGTGCGCCAGTTCGTCGATCAGGATCAGCGCCGGGCAGCGCGCCAGCGCCGCGTCCAGATCGAATTCATGATGATGACGGCCATAATGGCTGATTTTCTTCATCGGCAGGTGCGGCAAGCCTGCCAGCAGCGCTGCGGTTTCGCTGCGCCCATGAGTTTCCACCACCCCGACCAGCACATCCAGCCCTTGCGCTTTCAGGCGTTGCGCTTCCTGCAACATCGCGTAGGTTTTACCGACGCCGGCGCAGGCGCCGAAGAAGATCTTCAGCTTGCCGCGTGGTTGCTCCTCAATCTGGCTCAGCAGGCTGTCCGGATCGGGGCGATGTTGCTCCTCGTCGGTCATTTCTGTTCCTCATCAATCATGTATGCTCAGACGACACCGTGATTTGTTCATCAGGGAAGCGGTTTAAGCTGGTCCAGCGCCATATTCAATTCTACGACATTCACTACCGGCATACCGATAAATGCGAGCCGCGGCGTGTAGGTAGTGCGGTTGATCAATTGCTCTACCTGTTCCAGCGGCAGGCCGCGCGCCTTGGCCACCAACCCGGCCTGATAAACGGCGGTTTGTACCGAGATATGCGGATCCAGGCCGCTGGCCGATGCGGTAACCAGTTCCACCGGCACCGGCGCGTTGTCGCTGCGGCGCTGGTGCCAGACGGTTACGTTTTGGCTGACGACCTTGTCCAGCGCCGGGTTGCTGACCGCCAGGTTGCTGCCGCCGGACGCCATCGTGTTATAAGCGCTGTCCGAGGTGGCGGACGGGCGGCCCTGGAAGTATCCGTCACGGCTGAAAGCTTGCCCAATCAGCGACGAACCGACCGGTTTGCCTTGCCGGTAGAGCAGGGAACCGTTGGCTTGCTCCGGGAACAGCGACTGCCCCAGCATGGTGACCAGTAACGGATAACCCACACCGGTTACCAGTGTCATCAGCAGCAATAACACCAGGGAAGAACGGATATAATTCATAATGATTACCTTCGGTTACGCCAGTCCGGTGATGGTCAGGAATACATCGATCAGCTTGATGCCGATGAACGGCACCAGCAGGCCGCCCAGCCCGTAAATCCACAAATTGCGACTCAGCAGCGCGGCGGCACTCATAGGTTTGTAGCTGATGCCCTTTAGCGCCAGCGGGATCAGGAACACGATAATCAGCGCGTTGAAGATCACCGCCGACAGCATCGCCGAGGTGGGGGAGTGCAGGTGCATCACGTTCAGCGCGTTTAACTGCGGGTAAGTTGCAGCGAACGCGGCTGGAATGATGGCGAAGTATTTGGCTACGTCGTTGGCGATACTAAAAGTGGTGAGAGAGCCGCGGGTCATCAGCATCTGTTTGCCGATATGCACCACTTCGATAAGCTTGGTGGGGTTGGAATCCAAATCCACCATGTTGCCCGCTTCTTTGGCCGCCTGGGTGCCGGAGTTCATTGCCACCGCCACGTCGGCCTGCGCCAGCGCCGGGGCGTCGTTGGTGCCGTCGCCGGTCATCGCCACTATGCGGCCTTCCGCCTGATACTGGCGAATCAGCGCCAGCTTGGCTTCCGGCGTGGCTTCCGACAGAAAATCATCTACACCCGCTTCGGCGGCGATGGCGGCGGCGGTCAGCGGGTTATCGCCGGTGATCATGACGGTCTTGATACCCATGTTGCGCAGTTCGGCAAAGCGTTCCTTGATGCCGCCTTTGACGATATCCTTCAGTGCTACCACGCCCAGTACGCGCTTGCCCTCGGCGACCACCAACGGGGTGCCGCCCTGACGCGCGACGCTGGCGACGGCGTCTTCCACCTCGGCCGGGAACTGGCCCTGATTGGCTTCAATATAGCGGCGCAGCGCGTCCACCGCGCCTTTGCGGATAGTGCGGCCCTGAATATTGACGCCGCTCATGCGAGTCTGCGCCGAGAACGGCACGAAGGTGGCGTCCAGATCCCGCAATGCGCGTTCACGCAAACCAAAACGTTGTTTGGCCAGCACTACGATGCTGCGGCCTTCCGGGGTTTCGTCAGCCAGCGAGGCCAGTTGCGCGGCGTCGGCCAGCGACTGTTCGCTGACGCCCGGCGCCGGCAGAAATGCGGAGGCTTGACGGTTACCGAGCGTGATGGTGCCGGTTTTGTCCAGCAACAGCACATTGATGTCGCCAGCCGCTTCCACGGCACGGCCGCTGGTGGCGATAACGTTGGCGCCCAGCATACGGCTCATGCCGGCGATGCCGATGGCGGACAGCAGCCCGCCGATGGTGGTGGGAATCAGACACACCAGCAGCGCCACCAGCACGGTGATGCTGATGACCGAACCACCGTTGTTGGCCATTACGCTGAAGCGGGAAAACGGCGCCAGTGTGGCAACCACCAGCAGGAAAATGATGGTCAGTTCCACCAGCAGGATGGTCAGCGCCACCTCGTTCGGCGTTTTGCGGCGCCTGGCGCTTTCCACCATGGCAATCATGCGGTCGATAAAGGTTTCGCCGGGGTTGACGGAGCACTGGATCACCAGCCAGTCGGACAGCACGCGGGTGCCGCCGGTTACCGAGGCGAAATCACCGCCGGATTCGCGGATCACCGGCGCGGATTCGCCGGTGATCGCGCTTTCATCCACCGAGGCGCCGCCTTCCAGCACCTCGCCGTCGCAGGGGATCATCTCGCCGGCGGATACCCGCACCACGTCGCCCTTGCGCAGGCTGTCGGCCGGTACTTTCTGGCTGGCGGCGTCATGATGCGGGGCGGCAAGCTTGTTGGCCCAACTGGTTTTTTTCACGCCTTTCAGGGTTTCCGCCTGCGCCTTGCTGCGCCCTTCCGCCAGCGCTTCGGCGACATTGGCGAATAGAACCGTTACCCACAGCCATAGCGCGACGGCACCGGTGAACCCGGCGCTGCCGTCGGTTTGCCCACTGACGATAGCCAGCCAGATACCCGTTGTCAGCAGGCTACCGATGTACACCACGAACATGACCGGGTTGCGCCACTGGATGCGCGGGTCGAGTTTTTTTACCGAATCCACCAGTGCATTACGCAACAGTGCGGAATCAAAAAGCGTTTGCTGTTTACGAATCATCTTCTTTCTCCGGCTCAGTGAACCAGACTGGACTGTAAATGCTCGGCAACGGGACCGAGTGCCAGGGCAGGAATAAAGTTCAGCGCGCTAATCAGCAAAATGATGGCGATCAGCAGGCCGATGAACAGCGGGCCGCGGGTAGACAACGAGCCTTTGGTTTCCGGCTGGCGTTTTTTCGCCGCCAGCGAACCGGCGATCGCCAGCACCGGGATCAGCGACGAGAAACGCCCCAACAGCATGGCGATGCCCAGCGTCAGGTTGTAGAACGGGGTGTTGACGCTAAGGCCGCCAAACGCGCTGCCGTTGTTATTGGCGGCGGACGAGTAGGCGTACAGCACTTCGCTAAAGCCGTGCGCGCCCGGATTCAGGATACCGGCGCGCCCGGCTTCGGTACTGAGCGCCAGCGCAGTGCCCAGCAGCACCAGTGCCGGGGTAATCAGAATGGCTAACGCCGCCATTTTCATTTCCCAGGCTTCGATTTTCTTGCCGAGATATTCCGGGGTGCGGCCAATCATCAGCCCGGCGATAAATACCGTCAGCAAGACGAACACCAACATGCCGTAGAAACCGGAGCCCACGCCGCCGAAGATCACTTCGCCAATCTGCATCAGCCACATCGGGATCAGGCCACCCAGCGCGGTAAACGAATCGTGCATGGCGTTGACCGCGCCGCAAGACGTGGCGGTGGTGATGGCGGCGAAAAAGGCCGACGTCAGTACACCGAAGCGAGATTCCTTACCTTCCATGTTTTGCGCACTGTCTGCGCCCAGCGTCAACAGATGTGGGTTGCCGCTGACTTCGGCGTACATCACCAACGCAGTCGCGACGATCAGCATCAGCGACATCGCCCACAGCAGGGTATGGCCCTGACGACGGTCATTCACCACCCGGCCAAAGGCAAAACACAGCGCTGCCGGGATCACCAGGATGGACAGCATCTGCACGAAGTTGGTCAAGGCATTCGGGTTTTCGAACGGGTGCGCCGAGTTAGCGCCGAAAAAGCCGCCGCCGTTGGTGCCGAGCATCTTAATCGCTTCCTGCGAGGCCAATGGTCCCATCGGCAGCACTTGCGATGCGCCTTCCAGCGTAGTGAGATGTTGGTAGGGCAGGAAGTTCTGAATGCTGCCCTGACTGATGAAGAACAGGCTGAGCAACAGCGAGAACGGCAGCAGTAAATACAGATTGATGCGCAGCAGATCCAGCCAGACGTTGCCCAGTTCATGGGTAGTGCGGCGGGCAAAGGCGCGCATCAGCACGAACGCGACGGCAATACCGGTGGCGGCGGACAGGAAGTTCTGTACCGTCAGCCCTACCATCTGGCTGAAATAACTGAGCGTATTCTCCCCGCTGTAAGCCTGCCAGTTGGTGTTGGTTACAAAACTGATCGCCGTGTTGAGCGCCAAATGCCAGGACAGCCCCGGCATGTGCTGAGGATTTAACGGTAAACGATCCTGATACATCAGCATCAGGAACAGCAGTACGATACCCATCAGGTTGAACAGCAGAATCGCGATGGTGTAGTGCTGCCATCCCATTTCACGGGTTGAAAAGCCACACAGCCGGGCTACGCTCAGTTCGTAACGACGCAAGACGCCGGTTTCGCCCTCCACCAGCCGCGCTATAAACTGACCGAGTGGTTGCGCCAGCATCAGCAAACATGCGAACAGGCTGACGATGAGTAAAAAAGCATCGCTGGGCATCAGAATTCCTCCGCGTTAAGCAATGCATAAAAAAGATAAACCAGCAGTAGTACTACCAGCATACCGTTTGCCACCAAGCCAATATTCACAGTCACCTCCAACGGTGTTGACACACTATCATTCGGTCATCGCCTTGCTCTGCGGCGGTAACGAGCCGGTCGCCATGTGCCGCAGGAAGGACGACTTTCCGCGATAGTCAGGCTACGCAGAGTGAGAAAAAGAAGGTGCAAATTTCCACGGAGCGGGCGTAAAAAAAGTATAAAAATGGTGAAAGATAGCTCAGTTAAAGTACGAGAATCGGCCGGCCGATACGCCAGAGCCGCGAAGGGGGCGGTGTGACGCTGCGGCAAGCAACTTGCGCAGCTCAAAAATTTAACTTTCTATTAACCTATTGATGACCATGAAAAAACAGCCGTTTTTTATGTTGCCATCTGGTCCGATGAGTGTAAAATTTAACCAGGAAATCACTTCATCAGGAGGCGTTATTATGATGTCCTATGCTGTCTATCATTGGTATCGCATCGTACTGCGCCGTACTGCCGTGGTGGTGGTGGGCACGCTGGCGTTGCCGATTATGCTGTTTTGGCGAGGCCGTTCCCGCTTTTATAGCTACCTGCATCGCGTCTGGCTTAAGACCAGCGATAAACCGGTGTGGCTGGAACAATCGGAGGATGCCGCCGGGTATTTTTACTGATTATCCCCCCGTCCCGGTAAGTCGCTTGCCGGGTGTTATTCCTTTCCGCGCCGTTGCCGTCGTTGTCCTCTGTTCCCCGTTTTTTGCTGATCATCTGACTGCGGTATTCTGCGTGACTGCGCAACTCTGCGGCGTCATCGTGCGCTCTGCTATGCTATGGCAATAGCACTCTCTTTTAATCAAGGGGATATCATGACGGTCGAGCTGATTTCCGTTGGTATTAGTGCCTGTCTGCTGGGCAATCCGGTACGTTTTGATGGCGGGCATAAACGGCTGGCTTTCGCTGTTGAGCAGTTGGCGCCTTATTTCCATTTTGAACCGGTCTGCCCGGAGATGGGGATTGGTTTACCGGTGCCGCGTCCGGCGTTGCGGTTAGTGAAGTCGGATTCGGGGGAGATCCGTTTGCTTGCCAGCAATGGTTCCGGGCTGGATGTAACGGAAAACATGGCGGCGTTCTCTGCGGCCAGAACGGCGCAACTGGCTCATCTGTGCGGTTACATCGTCTGTGCCAAATCACCCAGTTGCGGTATGGAGCGCGTCAAAGTGTATGAGGCCGAGCAGAATAACGCGCGTAAAAGCGGGGTCGGGTTGTTTACCCGGCAGTTACAGCAAACCTTACCGTGGCTGCCGGTGGAAGAGGATGGTCGCTTGCAGGATCCGCTATTGCGCGAGAACTTTATTACGCGTGTTTATGCACTTCATGAATTCAATCAGTTATGGGAAAAAGAATTGAGCCGTAGCGCACTGATGCGTTTCCATAGCCGCTATAAGTTGTTATTGCTGGCGCACTCACAGCCGGCGTACCGCGAACTGGGGCCCTTTGTTGCCGCGATGGACCAGTGGGCGTCGCTGGAGGCATTTGCGGCGGAATACCGCTTGCGTTTGATGCGGCTACTGTCACGTCCTGCTTCTCGTCGCAATCACACCAATGTGCTGATGCATGTGCAAGGGTACTTCCGCCGTCAATTGACGGCCGGGCAACGACAAGAGCTGGCGCAATTGATCGAGCGCTACCGTCAGGGGGTGCAGCCACTGCTGGCGCCGCTGACGTTGCTGCGTCACTACATGACGGAATACCCGGACGACTGGTTATCGCAGCAGCGCTATTTCGACCCTTATCCAGAGGCGTTGCGGTTACGTTATGGCCACTAAGTTATTGCTCGTTTTTAGTTGGTTCTTGTTTTCAGTAGTACGTTAAGGATGGTTCATGACCACACATTTGGTTTGGTTTCGTCACGATTTACGCCTTACCGATAATCTGGCGTTGCACGCCGCTTGCCAGGATCCTGAAGCACGGGTTGAAGCGGTGTTTATCGCGACGCCGCAACAGTGGGCCAGCCATGACATGGCGCCGTGTCAGGCGGCCTTTCTGTTGGGTAATTTGCGCTGTTTGCAACAGGCGCTACAGGAGAAAGGCATCCCACTGCACTACCATCAGTGCGATGATTTTGCCGCCAGCGTGCGCTGGCTGACTGCTTTCTGCCGCGAGCATCAGGTAACGCGGCTGTTTTACAACCGTCAGTACGAGTGGAATGAGCGCCGGCGCGATGAGCAACTGGAACCGGCGCTGGCAGGCGTGACCGATTGCTATGGTTTTGACGACAGCCTGCTGTTGCCGCCCGGCAGCGTGGTGACCGGCTCCGGCGACATGTACAAGGTGTTTACCCCATTTCGCGCCGCCTTTATCAAACGTCTGCAACAACAGGATGTCGGCTCGGTGCCCGCGCCGGTTGCCCGCCATCAGGGGGAGTTCACACTCGTGCCGCTAGCGCCGTTCGACTATCCGCAAACCGATGTTCATGCTGATTTTCCCGTTGGCGAATCGGCCGCGTTGCAACGCCTGCGCCAGTTTTGCCGTGAACAGGCGGCGTTCTACCATGAACGGCGTGATCTGCCCGCACAGGCCGCTACCAGCAAGTTGTCGCCGTATTTAGCGTTGGGTATCTTGTCGCCGCGTCAGTGTTTCAATCGGTTACGAATGGAGCACCCAGATTGGCTGACCCGGCCGGAAAGCGGTGCGTTCACCTGGTTCAACGAGCTGGTGTGGCGCGAGTTTTACCGCCACCTGCTGGTATTCAGCCCGTCGCTATGTAAGCACCAGCCGTTTATTGGCTGGACGCGGAAGGTCGCCTGGCGCAATGCCCCGGACGAACTGGCGGCGTGGCAGCGGGGGGAAACCGGGTATCCCATCGTTGATGCGGCGATGCGCCAGTTAAACCAGACCGGCTGGATGCACAACCGGCTACGTATGATTTGCGCCAGTTTTCTGGTGAAAGATCTGTTGATCGACTGGCGTGAAGGCGAACGTTATTTTATGAGCCGTTTACTGGATGGCGATCTGGCGGCCAATAACGGCGGCTGGCAGTGGGCGGCTTCCACCGGCACCGACGCCGCGCCTTATTTCCGTATTTTTAATCCGACCACACAGGGCGAACGTTTCGACCCGGAAGGCGAGTTTATCCGACGGTGGGTGCCGGAGCTGGCGCAGATTCCGGGGAAAGCCGTGCATCAACCTCACGATTGGGCGATACGCCAGCACCGACGCATTGATTATCCGGCGCCGATTGTTGACCATAAACAGGCGCGCACGCGCACCTTGACGGCATTCGAGGCCGCCAAAAAGAGTGAAACGGCATGATCGCCACTACAGACACAAGGAGCACAAGCTATGCGTAATACCGAATTGGAAAGCCTGATTAACGGTTTTCTTAATGTAGCGGCGTTTCAGGATTACGGCCCCAATGGGTTACAGGTGGAAGGGCGCAGCGAGGTTCGGCGCATCGTTACCGGCGTGACGGCGTGTCAGGCATTGCTGGATGCCGCCGTGGCGCAGCAGGCCGATGCCGTGCTGGTCCATCATGGCTATTTCTGGCGCAACGAGCCGGCGGTGGTGCGTGGTATGAAACGCCAGCGCCTGAAGACCCTGCTGGTTAATGATCTCAATTTGTATGGCTATCACCTGCCGCTGGATGCTCACCCCGAAGTGGGGAACAACGCCCGGCTGGCCGCGATGCTGGATATCCGGGTGCAGGGCGAAATCGAATCGCTGTTGCCATACGGCGAGCTGGCTCAGCCTTGCAGCGGCGACGATTTGCGCCGCAAACTGGAGGCGGAGCTGGAACGACCGGTGCTGCATTGCGGCGATAATGCACCTGCGCAGATTCGGCGCGTTGCCTGGTGTACCGGCGGCGGACAAAGTTTTATCGACCAGGCGGCGGACTTCGGCGTCGACGCCTTCATCACCGGCGAAGTGTCGGAGAAAACCATCCATACCGCCCGTGAGATGGGGGTGCATTTCTATGCCGCCGGGCATCACGCGACCGAGCGAGCCGGTATCCGCGCCTTAGGAGAGTGGCTGGCGTCGCAACACGGTTTTGAGGTGACATTCATCGATATTGCTAATCCGGCGTAATCGGGCTCAATGCTGCGCATGATGCGATAGCGGGAGAGTACGTGATTTGAGTGCGTGATTAAGGCAGACAACATCTGGCGGGAGGACGAATGCAACGCGCGCGCTGTTATTTATTGGGCGAGAGAGCGGTAGTGCTGGAACTGGAACCACCACTACGGCTGGAAAGCCAGCAACGGATCTGGGGACTGGCGCAACGGTTGGCTGAACATGACGAGGTCAGTGAAGTCATTCCCGGCATGAATAACCTGACGGTGGTGCTGAGTAACCCGCACCAGCAGGCGCTGGACGCCATTGAACGGTTGCAGTGTTGGTGGGAAGAAAGTGAGTCTTTTCTCGAAGTACAGCCGCGTGAAGTCAACATTCCGGTGATTTATGGCGGCGAACAGGGGCCGGATTTGAATGTCGTGGCGGAACATTGCGGCATGACGCCGCAGCAGGTGGTGGAACGTCATGCCGCCGGGCGCTATACCGTCTATTTCCTTGGTTTCCAGCCTGGGTTTCCCTATCTCGGCGGGCTGGATGAGGCGCTGTCCACACCGCGCCGAGCCGAGCCGCGCGTAAGAGTGCCTGCCGGGTCGGTAGCGATTGGCGGCAATCAGACCGGGATTTATCCACTCAGTACGCCGGGTGGCTGGCAACTGATTGGCTGGACATCGCTGGCACTGTTCCAACCGACGCAAATACCGCCTGTGTTGCTAAGGCCAGGGGACCAGGTACGCTTCGTACCGCAGCGGGAGGGAATATGCTGAAGATTATCCGGGCAGGATTACAGACCACCGTGCAGGATCTCGGGCGTCCGGGATGGCGTCGGTTGGGGATCAGTCAGTGCGGCGCGCTGGATAGTCCGGCATTAAAACTCGCTAACTTGCTGGTAGGCAATGATGAGAACGCGGCGGCGCTGGAAATCACATTAGGACAACTGGTGGTCACGTTTACCACGCCATGCTGGATTGCGTTGAGCGGAGCGGACTGCCATGCCGCGCTGGATGGCAAGACGTTATGGACCGGCTGGTGTTTCGCCGTGCAACGGGGGCAGACGCTACGTCTGCGCTCACCGCGCAACGGTATGCGCAGCTATCTGGCGGTATCCGGGGGCATTGCGGTGCCGGACGTGCTGGGATCCCGCAGTACCGATCTGACCGCCGGGATCGGCGGGCTGGCAGGACGCCCGCTGGCGGAAGGGGACGAGCTGCCGCTGGGCGTGCCGCGGCGCTTACCCAGCCGTTCGGTCGGCGTTAAGCAACTGCTGTTCAGCAACCGGGTTCGAGTATTGCCGGGGCCGGAATATCAGGAATTTAGTGAAGAGGCGCGCGATGATTTCTGGCGTACCGGCTGGCATCTGAGCCCACAGAGTAACCGCATGGGCTACCGCCTGCTGGGGCCGGCGTTGAAGCGTGAAAAACAGCGGGAAATGCTGTCGCACGGCTTGCTGCCGGGGGTTATTCAGGTGCCGCATAACGGTAAACCGATCGTATTGATGGCCGATGCACAGACGACCGGCGGTTATCCGCGTATTGGCTGTGTTATTGATGCCGATTTATACAATATGGCGCAGTTACGTTTAGGCGAGCCTGTTCACTTTATCCGTTGTTCGCTGGATGAGGCTCAGCGAGCATGGCAGGAACAGCAACGCTATCTGGATCAATTGGCCTGGAGGTTACATGGTAATTGACCTGAACGCCGACCTGGGTGAAGGCGGCCAACATGACGAGGCGCTGTTACAGCTGGTGTCTTCCGCTAACATCGCCTGTGGTTTCCATGCCGGAGACGCCAGTCTGATGCGCCAGTCGGTGCGTTGGGCTATCCAGTATGGCGTGGCGATCGGTGCTCACCCGAGTTTTTTCGATCGTGAAAACTTCGGCCGAACGGCCATGAATGTACCGCCGGAAACGGTGTATGCACAGGTGCTGTACCAGATTGGCGCGCTGGCGGCGATCGTCAAGGCGGAAGGCGCGCGCCTGTTCCATGTTAAACCGCATGGTATGCTTTACAATCAGGCGGCGCGTGACCCCGCGCTGGCGGATGCGATTGCCCGTGCCGTCGCGGCAGTTGACTCGTCATTGTGTTTGGTCGGGTTGGCGGGCAGTGAGTTGATTCGTGCCGGCAAACGTGCCGGGTTGAAAACCCGACAGGAGGTTTTTGCTGACCGCAGCTATCAGGCGGATGGTTCGCTGGTGCCGCGTGATCAGCCTTCGGCCGTGATCAGCAGCGATGAGCTGGCGCTGGCTCAGACGTTGGAAATGGTGCTGCGTCAGCGGGTTCGCGCCGGCAATGGCAGTTGGGTTGCGGTGCAGGCGGAAACGGTCTGCCTGCATGGCGATAACGCACATGCGCTGCTTTTTGCCCGTCGACTCAGGGAGAGTTTCGTCCAATACGGTATACAGGTGACGGCCCGCTAACGAAGATGAAGTGCCTGAGTATCAAGGAAATAGCGTTGCCATTAGTAAAAAGGCCGGGTAAAAAAACCCGACCTTTTACAATGAACGGCAATAGCATTTAGCGCTTGGTGATAACCGGTTCGAAATTGCGTTCGGTATGACCGGTATACAACTGGCGCGGACGGGCGATCTTCAGCCCTTCGCCGTGCATTTCGCTCCAGTGAGCGATCCAGCCGACGGTGCGCGCCATCGCGAAAATCACCGTGAACATGCTGGACGGAATCCCCATGGCTTTCAAAATGATGCCGGAGTAGAAGTCTACGTTCGGGTAGAGTTTACGCTCAATGAAGTACGGGTCGTTCAGCGCGATGTTTTCCAGCTCCATCGCCACTTCCAGCAGATCGTCTTTGGTGCCCAGTTCTTTCAGCACTTCGTGACAGGTTTGACGCATAACCGTTGCACGCGGGTCGTAATTTTTGTACACGCGGTGACCGAAGCCCATCAGACGGAACGAGTCGTTCTTGTCTTTAGCGCGTTTAATGAACGCCGGAATGTGCTCCACTGAGCTGATTTCTTCCAGCATACGCAGACAAGCCTCGTTGGCGCCGCCGTGTGCCGGCCCCCATAGCGATGCGATACCGGCGGCGATACAGGCGAACGGGTTGGCGCCGGAAGAGCCTGCGGTACGTACGGTGGAGGTGGAGGCGTTTTGCTCATGGTCGGCATGTAGGATCAGGATGCGATCCATCGCGCGTTCCAATACCGGGTTCACCACATATTCTTCACACGGGGTGGAGAACATCATGTGCAGGAAGTTACCGGCATAGGACAGGTCATTGCGCGGATAAACAAACGGCTGGCCGATGGAGTATTTGTAGCACATCGCAGCGACGGTCGGCATTTTCGACAGCAGACGATAAGCGGCGATTTCACGGTGACGCTCGTTGCCGATGTCCAGCGAATCATGGTAGAAGGCCGCCAGCGCGCCGGTTACGCCGCACAGTACCGCCATGGGATGAGAGTCGCGACGGAAGCCGTGGAACAAGCGGGTGATCTGCTCGTGAATCATCGTGTGACGGGTAACGGTGGTTTTGAAGGTGTCATACTGTTCTTGCGTCGGCGCTTCGCCGAACAACAGGATATAACAGACTTCCAGATAATTTGATTTTTCCGCCAGTTGCGCAATCGGGTAGCCGCGGTGCAGCAGTACACCCACGTCGCCGTCAATGTAAGT
The DNA here is from genome assembly GCF_007210685.1 of Dickeya sp. ws52. NCBI lineage: Bacteria > Pseudomonadati > Pseudomonadota > Gammaproteobacteria > Enterobacterales > Pectobacteriaceae > Dickeya > Dickeya sp. ws52. The sequence continues at coordinate 56,377 of NZ_SZVX01000024.1, read as the reverse complement.
GATTTTGGATTCGCAGGATGCGGTGGAGGTGAAACCGGGGTCAAACGTGAAATAACCTTTAGAACCAAGGCTACGAATATCAATTTCATCGTTGCCAAGCGTACCAGACAAGACATTCAGCTCAATCGCTTCTTTGCCGTCTATCGTAAGCGTTGCTTTTTTATCAGCCATTTACAGTCTCCTTAGCGCTTTAATCTTTAATTTTAAAAATTCGTCACTGCAGAAATACCGTCATGCCCGCACGCTGGACAAAGTAAACAGACCAGACATCACTCTGTGATCGGAAATGGAATCGGGTACAGAGTTGACCATTATCGTCAGGCAGCCACTGTCAGGATGAACTCGTTGCTCTCCCAGCTCGGGTATTTAGCCCTGTCCTACTCATAAGTGTAGCCAGTACTTATCACTTTTCCGGGGACTTTGTTTCCCACTGTTACATAACTTTGGTGAATGGGAAAGAGCTACCGATGAGCTTTAACAGGGCAATAGGGTTTCTTGGGCCCTAGTTGTAATTTAAATGTTGAAGATTTGTCAAATCAGATAATTAATTTTATATAAATTGTGAAAATCGTGATCTTAATCACTGTTCAGGGCAAATGTGCCCAAACAGTTTGTAGGGTAATTGTAATGGGAATGTGAAGTGCCTATACTGCCGCCAGGTCTCCGGAATACCCTGCAGTAGGAGCACCCAGTGTGATCGATTTGTGTGAGTGAAATAAAGGATTCATATTCAGTCGCGCATTGACAGAGACAAGCATCATCTCATCGTCCACACTGTCTGACCCCACAACAGGTCCGGAGGAAGAAAATAATAAAAGCTGTGTGGGCAAACCCGTGAAAAAACAAAGACCTGTCAATCTGGATCTGCAGACGATCCGGTTCCCCGTTACCGCGATAGCATCTATTCTTCACCGTGTCTCCGGCGTTATTACGTTTGTCGCTGTGGGTATTCTGTTGTGGCTGTTGGGCCTTTCGCTCTCTTCGCAGGAAGGGTTTGCTCAGGCAGCGGCCATCATGAGCGGCTTCATCGTAAAATTCATTGTCTGGGGCATTCTGACCGCATTGGCCTATCATATTGTAGGGGGTCTGCGTCATCTGTTGATGGATTTCGGCTATATCGAAGAGAACTTCGAGGCGGGATCACGTTCTGCAAAAATCTCTTTCATCATTACTGTCGTGCTTTCACTTTTGGCTGGAGTCCTCGTATGGTAAGCAATGCCTCCGCATTGGGGCGTAATGGCGTACACGATTGGTTGTTAATTCGCGCTTCTGCCATCGTCATCGTGCTGTATGTCCTTTATATCGTTGGTTTTGTGGCCAGCGCCGGCCACATCACATATGAAGTCTGGCGCGGTTTCTTCGCCATGCATCTCACCAAGGTGTTCACCCTGCTGACTTTATTCGCCATTCTGGTCCATGCCTGGATCGGGATGTGGCAGGTGTTGACTGACTACATCAAACCGCTGGCTATTCGGCTGACCTTACAGCTGGCTATTGTGGTCGCGTTGTTGGTGTATGTCATTTATGGAACTGTTGTGGTGTGGGGTGCGTAATGAATTTGCCAGTCAGAGAGTTTGATGCCGTTGTTGTCGGTGCAGGCGGTGCAGGTATGCGCGCTGCGCTGCAGATTTCCCAAATGGGGTTGTCTTGCGCCTTATTATCAAAAGTGTTCCCGACTCGTTCCCATACTGTATCCGCTCAAGGCGGCATTACGGTAGCGCTAGGCAATAGCCACGAGGATAACTGGGAATGGCACATGTATGACACCGTGAAAGGCTCCGACTATATCGGTGACCAGGACGCGATTGAATATATGTGTAAAACCGGCCCGGAAGCGATTCTGGAGCTGGAACATATGGGATTGCCGTTCTCCCGTCTGGATGATGGCCGCATTTATCAGCGTCCGTTCGGCGGTCAGTCCAGGAATTTCGGCGGCGAGCAGGCTGCCCGTACCGCGGCGGCGGCGGACCGTACCGGCCATGCGCTGTTGCATACGCTGTATCAGCAGAACCTGAAAAACCACACCACCATTTTTTCCGAATGGTATGCGTTGGATCTGGTGAAAAACCAGGATGGCGCGGTGGTCGGTTGTACGGCTATCTGTATTGAAACCGGCGAAGTCGTTTATTTCAAAGCTCGTGCCACGGTGCTGGCAACCGGCGGCGCCGGCCGTATTTATCAATCCACTACCAATGCTCACATCAACACCGGTGACGGCGTCGGTATGGCGCTGCGTGCCGGTGTACCGGTGCAGGACATGGAAATGTGGCAGTTCCACCCAACCGGCATCGCCGGCGCTGGTGTGCTGGTGACCGAAGGTTGCCGCGGCGAGGGTGGTTACCTGTTGAACAAACACGGCGAGCGTTTTATGGAACGCTATGCGCCTAACGCTAAAGATCTGGCAGGGCGTGACGTGGTGGCTCGCTCCATCATGATTGAAATCCGTGAGGGGCGTGGCTGTGACGGTCCTTGGGGGCCACATGCCAAGCTGAAACTGGATCACCTGGGCAAAGAGGTGCTTGAGTCTCGTCTGCCGGGGATTCTGGAGCTGTCTCGTACATTTGCCCACGTCGACCCGGTGAAAGAACCGATTCCGGTTATTCCGACTTGCCATTATATGATGGGCGGTATCCCAACCAAAGTAACGGGACAAGCGCTGACGGTGAACGAGAAGGGCGAAGATGTGGTGATCCCGGGTCTGTTCGCTGTGGGTGAAATCGCCTGCGTATCGGTGCACGGTGCTAACCGTTTAGGCGGCAACTCGTTACTGGACTTGGTGGTATTCGGTCGTTCCGCCGGTATGCACCTGCAGGAGTCTCTGGCTGAACAAGGCGTTAGCCGTGATGCCAGTGATTCCGATATCGAAGCCTCGCTGGACAGACTTAACCGTTGGAACAACACGCGTTCCGGCGAAGATCCGGTAGAAATCCGTAAAGCGTTGCAGTCTTGTATGCAGAACAACTTCTCGGTGTTCCGCGAAGGCGATGCGATGGCGAAGGGGCTGGACGAGTTGAAAGTGATTCGTGAACGTCTCAAAAACGCCCGTCTGGACGACACATCAAGCGAGTTCAACACCCAGCGTATCGAATGTTTGGAGCTGGATAACCTGATGGAAACGGCTTATGCCACCGCGGTGTCTGCAAACTTCCGTACTGAAAGCCGTGGTGCCCACAGCCGATTCGACTATCCTGATCGTGATGACGAAAATTGGTTGTGCCATTCGCTGTATCAACCGCAAACCGAAAGCATGACGCGCCGCGAGGTCAACATGCAGCCTAAACTGCGTCCGGCGTTCCCGCCGAAAGTGCGTACCTATTAATTGTGCGGAGATAAAGCGATGAAAGTTGAATTTTCCGTTTATCGTTACAACCCGGATGTCGATAGCGCCCCGCGTATGCAGGACTATACGCTGGAGGCGGAAGAAGGCCGCGACATGATGCTGTTGGATGCGTTGATTCTCCTGAAAGAGCAGGACCCGACGCTGGCATTTCGTCGTTCCTGCCGTGAAGGCGTGTGCGGTTCCGACGGCCTGAACATGAATGGCAAGAATGGCCTGGCGTGTATCACCCCAGTATCCACCTTACGCAATGGTAATAACAAAATTGTGATCCGTCCCTTGCCGGGGCTGCCGGTGGTGCGCGATTTGGTGGTAGACATGGGGCAGTTCTACGCCCAATATGAGAAAATTAAGCCTTACCTGTTGAATAATGGGAAAAATCCGCCTGCTCGCGAGCATTTGCAATCACCGGAGCAGCGGGAAAAACTGGACGGGTTGTATGAGTGCATTATGTGCGCTTGCTGTTCTACATCCTGTCCGTCGTTCTGGTGGAATCCGGACAAGTTTATCGGGCCTGCTGGTCTGCTGGCTGCCTACCGTTTCCTGATCGATAGCCGTGATACGGAAACGAAATCGCGTCTGGATGACCTGAACGATGCTTTCAGTGTATTCCGTTGTCACAGCATCATGAACTGCGTCAGCGTTTGCCCGAAAGGGTTGAACCCGACGCGTGCCATCGGGCATATCAAGTCGATGTTGTTGCAGCGTAGCGCCTGATTTTCAGACGCTTGTAACAAACCGGCTCCCCCGCCGCAACGCGGGGGAACGGTAGGAAACCTTTAAAAACCGGCTCGCGCGCCTGAACCGTTTTTTAAAGGTTCCTTCGGGATAGGAATATCCCAATCGTGCGTAATCAGGCACAGCAAGTGAACCGTTTTTACGGCAACCCGTTTTATAACGGCAAGATAAGACATGTTAACTACGGCGAAAACTGAAGCTTATTAGCTTAAGGGATCATAATGCAGAACGGCGCAATGAAGGCCTGGCTGGATTCCTCCTATCTGGCGGGCGCGAACCAGTCCTACATAGAGCAGCTCTATGAAGATTTTTTAACCGACCCGGACTCTGTCGATCACAGCTGGCGTTCGATTTTTCAACAACTTCCTACCACTGGGGTTAAACCGGATCAACTTCACTCCAAAACTCGCGATTATTTTCGTCGTCTGGCGAAAGATGCATCGCGTTATACTTCTTCCATTACTGATCCTGACAGTGATGCTAAGCAAGTCAAAGTATTGCAGCTGATTAACGCATTCCGTTTCCGTGGGCATCAGCACGCCAATCTTGATCCGTTGGGGTTGTGGAAGCAGGATCGTGTAGCGGATCTTGACCTGGCTTACCACAATCTGACGGACGATGATCTGAAAGAGACCTTTAACGTCGGCTCGTTTGCCATCGGTAGCGAAACGATGCCGCTCGGCGAGCTGTATGCTGCGCTTAAGCAGACTTACTGTGGTTCGATCGGTGCGGAATACATGCACATCACCAATACTGAGGAAAAACGCTGGATTCAGCAGCGTATTGAATCAGTGGTGGGGCAGCCGAGTTTTACCGTTGAAGAAAGAAAACGTTTCCTGAAAGAACTGACCGCTGCCGAAGGGCTGGAGCGCTATCTGGGCGCCAAGTTCCCCGGCGCCAAGCGCTTCTCGCTGGAAGGCGGAGATGCGTTGATCCCGATGTTGAAGGACATTATCCGTCACGCGGGTAAGAATGGTACGCGTGAAGTGGTCGTAGGGATGGCCCACCGTGGGCGTCTCAACGTGCTGGTAAACGTGATGGGGAAAAAACCCCAGGACTTGTTCGACGAGTTTTCCGGTAAGCACAAAGACCACCTTGGCACCGGTGACGTGAAGTACCATCAGGGCTTCTCATCCGATATGGAAACTGAAGGCGGCAAAGTCCATTTGGCGTTGGCGTTCAACCCCTCGCATCTGGAAATTGTCAGCCCGGTCGTGATCGGGTCGGTGCGGGCTCGTATCGATCGTCTGGATAATCCCAGCAGTTCTCTGGTATTGCCGATTACGATTCATGGCGATGCGGCGATTACCGGTCAGGGTGTGGTGCAAGAAACGCTGAACATGTCCAAGGCACGTGGATATGAAGTCGGCGGCACTATTCGCATCGTCATCAATAACCAGGTTGGTTTTACCACTTCCAACCCTCGCGATGCACGCTCCACCGAATATTGTACTGACATTGGTAAGATGGTGCAGGCACCTATCTTCCACGTCAATGCTGACGACCCGGAAGCGGTAGCGTTTGTTACCCGTCTGGCGTTGGATTTCCGCAACACCTTCCAGCGTGATGTCTTCATCGATCTGGTGTGCTACCGCCGTCATGGCCACAACGAAGCCGACGAACCGAGCGCTACCCAGCCGGTGATGTACCAGAAAATCAAAAAGCATCCGACTCCTCGCAAAATTTATGCCGATCGTCTGGAACAGCAAAAAGTGGCGACGCTGGAAGACGCTACCGAGCTGGTTAATCTTTATCGCGATGCGCTGGATGCCGGCGAATGCGTGGTAGATGAGTGGCGTCCGATGGATATGCATTCTTTCACCTGGATGTCTTATCTCAACCATGAGTGGGACGAGCCTTATCCGCATAAAGTTGAAACCAAGCGTTTACAGGAGCTGGCGCGACGTATCAGCGAAGTGCCGGAAGCGCTGGAAATGCAACCACGCGTCGCCAAGATTTATAACGACCGTGCTGAAATGGCGGCGGGAGAAAAGGCGTTTGACTGGGGCGGAGCGGAAACATTGGCATACGCTACGCTGGTGGATGAAGGCATCCCGGTGCGTTTATCCGGTGAAGATGCCGGGCGCGGCACCTTCTTCCATCGTCATGCCGTGGTGCATAACCAGAAGGGCGGTTCCACCTATACGCCGTTGACGCACGTTCATAATGCTCAGGGCGTCTTCAATGTCTGGGACTCGGTGCTGTCTGAAGAAGCCGTGCTGGCGTTTGAATACGGTTATGCAACGGCCGAGCCGCGTACGCTCACCATTTGGGAAGCGCAGTTTGGTGACTTCGCTAACGGCGCGCAGGTGGTGATTGACCAGTTCATTAGCTCCGGCGAGCAGAAGTGGGGCCGTATGTGCGGGCTGGTCATGTTGCTGCCGCACGGTTACGAAGGTCAGGGACCGGAGCACTCATCCGCACGTCTTGAGCGCTATTTGCAATTGTGCGCGGAACAGAATATGCAGGTTTGCGTTCCGTCAACACCGGCACAGGTTTACCACATGTTGCGCCGCCAGGCGTTGCGCGGTATGCGTCGCCCGTTAGTAGTCATGTCGCCGAAATCGTTGCTGCGTCATCCGCTGGCGACGTCTACGCTGGATGAGCTGGCTAATGGGCAGTTCCAACCGGCGATAGGGGAAATCGACCAACTGGATCCCAAAGCAGTGAAGCGCGTCGTGCTGTGCTCCGGCAAGGTCTACTATGATTTACTGGAGCAGCGTCGTAAGAATGAACAGAACGATGTGGCGATAGTACGTATCGAACAGCTATATCCGTTCCCGCATCAGGCGGTACAGGCTGCGCTGGAGCCGTTCGCTCACGTACATGATTTTGTCTGGTGCCAGGAAGAGCCGCTGAACCAAGGCGCATGGTATTGCAGTCAGCACCACTTCCGTGAGGTGATTCCTTTTGGCGCATCGTTGCGGTATGCCGGTCGCCCGGCCTCTGCCTCACCCGCCGTTGGCTATATGTCCGTACACCAGAAACAACAACAAGCTCTGGTTGATGACGCGCTGAACGTTAATTAAATGAATAAGGATAGATAATGAGTAGCGTAGATATTCTTGTCCCTGACCTGCCGGAATCCGTAGCTGACGCGACAGTCGCTACCTGGCACAAGAAACCGGGCGATAGCGTCCAGCGTGATGAAGTGCTGGTTGAGATTGAAACCGACAAAGTGGTGCTGGAAGTGCCTGCGCTTGAAGCGGGCGTATTGGAAGTGGTGCTGGAAGGGGAAGGCGCGACGGTGACATCACGCCAGGTGTTGGGGCGTCTGCGTCCTGGCGATAATTCCGGCAAAGAAACCAGCGAAAAAGCACAAAGTAAAGAGTCTACTCCGGCACAGCGCCACACCGCCGGGTTGGAAGATGAGAATAACGACGCCTTGAGCCCGGCTATTCGTCGCCTGATTGCTGAACATGATCTGGATGCCTCGGCGATTAAAGGCAGCGGCGTCGGCGGGCGTATTACTCGCGAAGATGTGGAAAAACACCTGGCAGGGCAGAAGTCGGCGGCTAAGCCGGCTGAGGCATCTGCCGCCGCGTCGGCGCAGCCTGCTCCGGCCTTGGCGAGCCGCAGCGAGAAACGCGTTCCGATGACCCGTTTGCGCAAACGGGTTGCTGAGCGTCTGCTGGAAGCGAAAAACAATACCGCGATGTTGACTACGTTTAATGAAGTCAACATGCAACCGATCATGGACCTGCGCAAGCAATACGGTGAGGCGTTTGAAAAACGTCATGGCGTTCGTCTGGGTTTCATGTCCTTCTATATCAAAGCGGTTGTAGAAGCACTGAAACGTTATCCGGAAGTGAATGCATCTATTGATGGCGAAGATGTGGTTTACCACAACTACTTCGACGTCAGTATCGCCGTGTCTACTCCGCGCGGCCTGGTTACACCGGTTCTGAAAGATGTCGACCTGCTGGGTATGGCTGAGATCGAGAAGAAAATCAAAGAACTGGCGGTGAAAGGTCGTGACGGCAAGCTGACCGTCGAAGAGCTGACCGGCGGCAACTTCACCATCACTAACGGCGGCGTGTTTGGCTCGCTGATGTCGACCCCGATTATCAATCCGCCGCAGAGCGCGATTCTGGGGATGCATGCCATCAAAGATCGTCCTATGGCCGTTGACGGCCAGGTTGTGATCCTGCCGATGATGTATCTGGCGCTGTCTTACGACCATCGTTTGATCGATGGGCGGGAATCGGTCGGTTTCCTGGTTACCGTGAAAGAAATGCTGGAAGACCCGGCTCGCTTGCTGCTGGATGTCTAACCCGTTGTAGTAAAAGGCGGCCGGCCTGCGGCCTGCCGCCTTTATTTATGTGCTATGCAGGCCGTTGCACAAGTGCGGCGGCGTTATCCACGACAGAGAGTCTCTGGACTTATCTTCAAACTTAAATGGATAGAACATCATGAACTTACATGAGTATCAGGCAAAACAGCTCTTTGCTCGGTATGGTTTACCGGCACCTACCGGTTACGCCTGCACAACACCGCGCGAAGCGGAAGAAGCGGCCTCCAAGATTGGCTCCGGCCCATGGGTCGTGAAATGTCAGGTACATGCTGGCGGTCGCGGTAAAGCCGGCGGTGTAAAACTGGTGAACAGCAAAGAAGAAATTCGTGCTTTCGCTGAAAACTGGCTGGGTAAACGTTTGGTGACTTACCAAACGGATGCCAATGGTCAGCCGGTTCATCAGATTCTGGTGGAAGGCGCTACGGATATTGATAAAGAACTTTATCTGGGAGCGGTTGTTGACCGTGGTACTCGTCGTGTTGTCTTTATGGCTTCCACCGAAGGCGGTGTTGAAATTGAGAAGGTTGCCGAAGAAACGCCGCACCTGATTCATAAAGTCGCACTGGATCCGTTGACGGGGCCTCAGCCGTATCAGGGGCGTGAGTTGGCGTTCAAGCTGGGCCTGAATGGCAAGCAGGTTGCTCAGTTCACCAAAATTTTCATGGGACTGGCGACATTGTTCCTGGAGCGCGATCTGGCGCTGGTAGAAATTAACCCATTGGTTATCACCAAACAGGGCGATTTGATTTGTCTGGACGGCAAACTGGGTGCTGACGGCAATGCGTTATTCCGCCAGCCGGAACTGCGTGAAATGCGTGACCACTCTCAGGAAGATGCGCGTGAAGCACATGCCGCACAGTGGGAACTGAACTATGTCGCGTTGGACGGCAATATCGGTTGTATGGTGAATGGCGCAGGTCTGGCTATGGGCACCATGGACATCGTGAAACTGCACGGCGGCGCACCGGCCAACTTCCTTGACGTGGGCGGCGGCGCAACCAAAGAACGTGTGACCGAAGCGTTCAAGATAATCCTGTCCGACGATAAGGTGAAAGCGGTACTGGTGAATATTTTCGGCGGCATCGTGCGGTGCGACCTGATTGCCGACGGTATTATCGGTGCGGTAGCCGAAGTGGGTGTTAACGTTCCGGTTGTCGTGCGTCTGGAAGGTAATAATGCCGAACTGGGGGCGCAAAAACTGGCGGATAGTGGTTTGAACATCATTGCTGCGACCAGCCTGACGGATGCGGCTCAGCAAGTGGTTGCTGCAGTGGAGGGTAAATAATGTCCATTCTGATCGATAAAAATACCAAGGTCATCTGTCAGGGTTTTACCGGCAGCCAGGGATCGTTTCATTCTGAGCAGGCGATTGCCTACGGTACGCAGATGGTCGGTGGCGTAACGCCGGGCAAAGGCGGTACAGAACATCTGGGACTGCCGGTATTCAATACCGTGCGCGAAGCGGTAGAAGCGACCGGCGCGACGGCATCGGTTATCTATGTGCCTGCACCGTTCTGTAAAGATTCCATTCTGGAAGCCATTGATGCGGGTATTCAACTGATTATCTGTATCACCGAAGGTATCCCGACGCTGGATATGTTGACGGTGAAAGTGAAACTGGAGCAGAGCGGCGTGCGCATGATCGGCCCGAACTGCCCAGGCGTGATCACACCGGGTGCCTGTAAGATCGGTATCATGCCGGGCCATATCCACCTGCCGGGCAAAGTAGGGATTGTGTCCCGTTCCGGTACGCTGACTTATGAAGCGGTGAAACAGACCACTGATGCTGGTTTGGGCCAGTCTACTTGTGTTGGCATCGGTGGTGACCCGATTCCGGGTTCTAACTTCATTGATATTCTTAAGCTGTTCGAACAGGATCCGCAGACCGAAGCTATCGTGATGATCGGTGAAATCGGCGGTACTGCGGAAGAAGAAGCGGCGGCTTACATCAAAGAACATGTCACCAAGCCGGTGGTTGGTTACATCGCCGGGGTAACGGCGCCAAAAGGCAAACGCATGGGTCATGCCGGTGCAATCATTGCCGGCGGCAAGGGTACGGCTGATGACAAATTTGCCGCGCTGGAAGCCGCAGGCGTTAAGACGGTACGCAGCCTGGCAGACATCGGCGATGCGGTAAAATCCGTATTGGCGCGTTAATCGGGATGCACGGCACTAATAAATAGTGTGTCATTACCTTCAAAGTTCGACATGTTTGGCCACCACCGGTGGCCTTTTTTATATTTGAACCTTGTCGCAAAAATGCATCTCAAAAGAAAAGATATTTAATCAAACGGATAACAATAAAATAACAAGAAGAACATAAATTAAAAATTTCCATATTTGGGATCAACTCACGCTATTTTTAACTAAAATAAAAAATATATTATTAACGGCATACCGGAAATCATCTGATTACATTAAATTAACATCCAACCAGATGTAAAATAAAAGACGATATTTATTAACATCTGCGCCAATAGTTGTTTTAGATCAAAAATCTAAGCTGGATATCCGTCTGGAAATGAGATTAAATTGCGATGTATCAATTATGCCTCTGGCTGCTCGCGATTTGAGAATTGGCGTAGAATCAAAAACTCAATCCGCATCACGTAAAAACCTATTTATTGTAAGGTTGTAGAGGCGTAATATACTTATACTCATATCTGAGTATGTTGTTTGTAATTCTGTAATTTTTCTTTGGCTTACTTTTCAAATGCGCCGTGGCAACGTGGTAGCGCATATTGAAGCCTGTGCTAAAGCAATTGTTGTGTTCTTTAGGTTACTAACTGCCGGGTATTTAGTGGCTTGTCCGTACAGCGAGCTAAAGACCCTCCTGCGAGGAGCAAGGAGTTAAGATGTTTGATGTAGTCGAACTGTCACGTTTACAGTTTGCCTTGACCGCGATGTATCATTTCCTGTTCGTGCCTTTAACGCTGGGGATGGCGTTTTTGCTGGCGATCATGGAAACCGTGTATGTCTTGTCCGGCAAACAAATCTACAAAGATATGACCAAGTTCTGGGGCAAGCTGTTTGCGATCAACTTTGCTCTCGGCGTTTCCACCGGTTTAACCATGGAATTCCAGTTCGGTACTAACTGGTCATATTACTCTCACTATGTCGGCGATATCTTCGGTGCACCTCTGGCAATCGAAGGATTGATGGCGTTCTTCCTGGAATCAACCTTTGTCGGGTTGTTCTTCTTTGGCTGGGATCGTCTGGGTAAAGTGCAGCACATGGCGGTAACCTGGCTGGTCGCTTTAGGGTCCAACCTGTCTGCGCTGTGGATCCTGGTCGCCAACGGCTGGATGCAGAACCCGATTGCATCGGATTTCAACTTCGAAACCATGCGTATGGAGATGGTGAGCTTCGCCGATTTGGTGTTGAACCCGGTTGCGCAGGTGAAGTTTGTTCACACTGTCGCAGCGGGTTATTGCACCGGCGCAATGTTTATCCTGGGTATCAGCTCCTACTATCTGCTTAAAGGTCGTGATATTGCTTTTGCTAAGCGCTCTTTTGCGATCGCTGCAAGCTTCGGTATGGCATCCGTACTCTCCGTTATTGTGCTGGGCGATGAGTCCGGTTATGAAATGGGCGACGTGCAGAAAACCAAGCTGGCGGCTATCGAGGCTGAATGGGAAACCCAGCCAGCGCCGGCGGCGTTCACCTTGTTCGGTATTCCGAATCAGGAGACGATGGAGAACAAGTATTCAATCCAGATCCCTTATATGTTGGGCCTGATTGCTACCCGTTCTACCGATAAGACCGTTACCGGTTTGAAAGAATTGATGGAACAGCACGAAGTTCGCATCCGTAATGGGATGAAAGCCTATCACCTGTTGCAGCAACTGCGTTCTGGTAACACCGATCCTGCCGTACGTAATGAGTTTATCAAGAACAAACAAGATCTTGGTTATGGCTTGCTGCTGAAACGCTATACCCCGAATGTGGCTGATGCCAGCGAAGCACAAATTAAACAAGCGGTTAAAGACTCTATCCCGCGTGTGGCGCCGTTGTACTTCTCCTTCCGCATCATGGTGGCTTGCGGTGTGTTGATGCTGCTGATTATCGGCCTGTCGTTCTGGATGGTTCTTCGCAACAAGATCGGCCAAAAACGCTGGCTGCACCGTATCGCGCTCTATGGTATTCCGTTGCCGTGGATTGCCGTTGAAGCGGGTTGGTTCGTTGCAGAATACGGCCGTCAGCCGTGGGCAATCGGTGAAGTTCTGCCGACAGCTGTCGCTAACTCTTCCCTGACGGCGGGAGATATCCTGTTCTCCATGGGGTTGATTTGCGGTCTTTATACGCTGTTCCTGGTGGCTGAAACGTACCTGATGTTCAAGTATGCACGTCTGGGTCCAAGCAGTCTGAAAACAGGTGCTTATCACTTCGAACAGCCGATCGCGGCTCAGGAAGTACGGTAACAGGAGTCCACTATGTTTGATTATGAAGTCTTGCGTTTCGTCTGGTGGCTGCTGATTGGTGTGCTGCTGATTGGTTTTGCCGTTACCGATGGTTTCGACATGGGCGTCGGTGTGCTAGTGCGTCTGATGGGGCGTAATGATGTAGAGCGCCGTGTGATGATCAACAGCATTGCGCCGCACTGGGACGGCAACCAGGTTTGGCTGATCACGGCGGGTGGTGCGTTATTCGCCGCCTGGCCGATGGTGTATGCCGCTGCGTTCTCCGGTTTTTACATTGCGATGATTCTGGTGCTGGCATCGTTGTATTTCCGTCCGGTTGGTTTTGACTACCGTTCGAAAATCGAAGATCCACGCTGGCGCAACATGTGGGACTGGGGCATTTTTATCGGCAGCTTCGTACCACCGGTGGTTATCGGTGTGGCATTCGGTAACTTGTTGCAGGGTGTACCGTTCCACGTGGATGAATACCTGCGTTTGTACTACACCGGTAATTTCTTCCAGTTACTCAACCCGTTCGGCTTGCTGGCCGGCATCGTCAGCCTGAGCATGATTGTGGCGCAGGGGGCGACGTATCTGGTGATGCGTACTACCGGCGATCTGCATTTCCGTGCCAAGAAAGTCGCTCAGTTCTCTTCGCTGGCGTTGACGGTGACTTTTGCTCTGGCGGGTGTCTGGGTGGTTTATGGTATCGATGGCTATGCGGTAACCTCCGTCATCAATACTGCCGGCGAGTCTAACCCGCTGCATAAAGAAGTCGCCCGTCAGGCTGGCGCCTGGTTGGTGAACTTTAACAACCATCCGGTGTTGTGGGCTATCCCGGTGCTGGGCGTTGTATTGCCGTTGTTGACTGCGGTTATGGCGCGGGCTGAAAAAGGGGCGATGGCGTTTTTGTTCTCTTCGCTTAGCATCGCTTGCGTGATTCTGACTGCCGGGATTGCCATGTTCCCGTTCATCATGCCGTCAGTGACCGTACCGAATGTCAGCCTGACCATGTGGGATGCCACCTCCAGCCTGCTTACGCTCAGAGTGATGACCGTGGTAGCGATTATTTTCGTTCCCATCGTGCTGTCCTACACCATCTGGTGCTACTACAAGATGTTCGGACGCATCACCAAAGAGCATATTGAGCAGAATTCTCATTCGTTGTACTAAAGTAAGGAGCCTGATTTATGTGGTATTTTGCCTGGATATTGGGAACGCTTCTTGCTTGCTCGCTGGGCGTGATTACCGCTCTGGCACTTGAACAGAGCGAAGCAACCAAGACGAATCAAGATAAACCGCAATGATTGTTATTGATAGTCTTTACCGCTGTATGGATAAGGGCCCGCTACGGGCCCTTTCCCTGATCATGGCGTTATTGTTGGCCGGGTGCGTATTTTGGGAGCCTGCCCGCTTTGCCGCTCGCACCAGTTCGCTGGCGGTTTGGCAGGGGATGGTGCTGATTTGGGCGGTTTGCGCCGGTGTTGTTCACGGCGTGGGATTTCGCCCTCAACGTATGCGCTGGCGCGCCTTCTTTTCGCCCCTTCCGGCCTTTGTGATCCTGGCCGCAGGATTGTATTACTACTTCCTGTAAAATAGCTGCTCATTCCTTTTGGTTATGGGTTGTTCGCAACCCATAATTATTTACCTTCCTGTACATAGAACCCATTCCCAACTTTATTCCTCTTGCGTATAGTAGCGGGGTTTATCGCATTACCGGGATGTAGAGTGAGTAATAAAGTGTTCCGCTGGCCAGTACGCGTCTACTATGAAGATACAGATGCAGGTGGTGTGGTTTATCACGCGCGTTATGTGGCCTTCTATGAACGAGCCAGAACCGAAATGTTGCGCGCGCACGATGTTCATCAGCGCGTACTCATGAGTGAACATATCGCCTTTGCTGTTCGTAAAATGACGATTGAGTATCTTGCCCCGGCGCGTCTTGACGATTTACTGGAAGTGCAAAGCGAGATCGTTAAGATACGCGGCGCTTCCATGACATTCGCACAGCGCATTCTTGACTCGCATGGCGCCCTGCTGAGCCATGCCGAGGTTTTAGTCGCATGTATCGATCCATTTCAAATGAAGCCTGTTGCGCTTCCTAAGTCTATTGTCGCGGAGTTTAAGCAGTGACTGACATGAATATTCTTGATTTGTTCCTGAAGGCTAGCCTTCTGGTTAAACTTATCATGTTAATTTTAATCGGTTTTTCCATCGCCTCCTGGGCGATTATCATTCAGCGTACCCGTATTCTGAATGCTGCGACGCGTGACGCCGAAGCGTTTGAAGACAAATTCTGGTCGGGAATCGAGCTGTCTCGCCTTTATCAGGAAAGCCAGACGCGTCGTGAAAATCTGACGGGCACAGAGCAGATTTTCTATGCGGGCTTTAAAGAGTTTGCACGGTTGCATCGCGCCAACAGCCATGCACCGGAAGCGGTGGTGGAGGGGGCGTCCCGCGCTATGCGCATTTCCTTGAACCGTGAACTGGAAACGCTGGAAACGCATATTCCTTTCCTCGGTACCGTCGGTTCCATCAGCCCTTATATTGGTTTGTTTGGCACGGTATGGGGGATTATGCATGCGTTTATCGCGCTGGGTGCGGTGAAACAGGCGACGTTGCAGATGGTAGCACCGGGTATCGCAGAAGCGCTGATTGCTACCGCCATCGGCTTGTTTGCGGCGATTCCGGCGGTCATGGCTTACAACCGTTTGAATCAGCGCGTTAACAAGCTTGAGCAGAACTACGATAACTTCATGGAAGAGTTTATTGCTATCCTGCATCGTCAGGCTTTCTCCAGCGAAGGCAACCGTTAATCAGGGGGTGATATGGCTCGTGCGCGTGGCGGCCGCCGGTCGCTGAAATCCGAGATTAATATTGTTCCTCTTCTGGACGTGTTGCTGGTGCTGTTGTTGATATTCATGGCAACAGCGCCGATCATCACCCAAAGCGTAGAAGTGGATCTGCCGGATGCAACCGAATCCAAGACCGTATCCAGTAACGATAATCCTCCGGTGATTGTCGAGGTATCCGGTGTAGGGCAATACAGTTTGGTGGTTGATCATAACCGTATGAATCAACTGCCTGCGGAGCAGGTGGTGGCTGAAGCCCAGTCCCGCCTGACTGCAAACCCGAAAACGGTCTTTTTGATCGGGGGTGCCAAAGATGTTCCTTATGATGAGATCATCAAGGCGCTGAATTTGTTGCATCAGGCCGGTGTCAAATCTGTCGGGTTGATGACGCAGCCGATTTGACCGGCGAGTCCGTGAATGATGAAGTCTATGAAGGATGAGTAGTCATTTGTCTGGCAAAACTGTTTTTGGGAACCCTTTGTGTTAAAGGCAAACGAACGAAACGATAAGCTAAAGCGAGCCGTCATTATCTCGGTCGTTTTGCACGTTATTCTGATTACGTTGCTGATTCTGAGTTCGCTGACCCAGAAGATGGATGACGCCAGCGGCGGAGGCGGCGGGTCGTCCATTGACGCGGTGATGGTTGATCCAGGTGCAGTGGTCGATCAGTACAACCGTCAGCAACAGCAACAGAGCGATGCCCGCCGTGCCGAACAACTGCGTAAAAAGCAGGCGGAGCAGCAGGCTGAAGAGTTGCAGGCGAAACAGGCTGCAGAGCAGCAGCGATTAAAAGAACTGGAAAAAGAGCGCTTACAGGCGCAGGAAGAGGCCAAGCAACAGGCTCAGGAGCAAGCCGAACAGCGTAAACAGGCGGAAGAAGCCGCGCAGAAAGCCAAGGAACAGCAGAAACAAGCCGAAGCAGCTGCCGCTAAAGCCAAAGCAGAAGCCGAGCAACAGGCTAAGGCTGCCGCCGCTGCGAAGAAGCAGGCGGAAGACGAAGCGAAAAAACAGGCTGCTGCCGACGCTAAGAAAAAAGCGGAAGAAGAGGCTAAAGCTAAAGCCGCCGCGGCTGCCGCTGAAGCAAAGAAGAAAGCGGAAGAGGAAGCCAAAGCGAAGGCCACGGCTGAGGCTAAACAGAAAGCTGAGGAAGACGCGAAAGCTAAAGCAGCAGAGGCTGCTAAAGAAAAGGCGGCCGCTGAGGCGGCCAAGAAAGCCGAGGCAGCGGCGGCAGCGAAGAAAGCGGCTGACGATAAGAAGAAAGCGGCGGCAGCGGCAGCTAAGCAGGCGGGTGACGTGGACGACCTGTTAGGCGGGTTGGCGTCATCGAAGAATGCGCCGAAGGGCGGCGGTAGCGCTGCCGGCGGTGAGGCGCCTGCCGGGGTTGGTAATAATAAGAAGAGCGGGGCATCGGGCGCTGCGCTGGACAGCTATGGCAGTCAGGTCCGCACCGCGATTCAAAGCAAGTTTTATGATTGGGAGTCCTATAAAGGACGAACCTGTACGTTACGTATTCGACTGGCGCCAGATGGGTTGCTGGTCGATGTGAAGAGCGAAGGCGGCGATCCCGCGTTGTGTCAGGCGGCCATTGCTGCGGCTAAACAAGCGCGTATACCGAAGCCGCCCAGCTCTGATGTATATGAAGCATTCAAGAACGCACCGATAGACTTTAAACCGCAGTGATCCGGCTGCCAGTTGGCGGAGTTTAAGACTATGACTATATCTGGTCGCCGTACACATCGTGTTTGTTGATATGGGTTTGTTAAAACGCTGCCAGGTTATCGTAGGCTCTGGAGCCGGGATAAGGGAGATGAGATGAAGCAGGCATTAAAAATTGCATTGAGTTTTCTGATGCTGTGGACGGCTGTGTTACATGCAGAAGTCCGTATTGAAATTACTCAGGGGGTCGACTCCGCGCGGCCTATCGCCGTGGTGCCGTTTAAATCGGCGGGCGGTGCTGTTCCTGAAGAAATCGGCAATATTGTTGCTGCAGATTTACGTAACAGCGGCAAGTTTAACCCTATCGACCCGAGCCGTATGCCGCAACAACCGGGCACCGCGGCGGAAGTCACGCCATCCGCCTGGACTGCTCTTGGGATTGATGCTGTGATTGTAGGCCAGGTGCAGCCGACTGCGGATGGTTATCTGGTTTCTTATCAGTTGGTAGATACCTCCGGTAATGCAGGCAGCGTGTTGGCACAGAACCAATTCAAGGTGACCAAACAGTGGCTGCGTTATGCCGCTCACACCGCCAGCGACGAAGTGTTTGAAAAGCTGAGCGGTATTAAGGGGGCTTTCCGTACTCGTATCGCGTATGTGGTGCAAACCAATGGCGGGCAGTACCCGTATGAATTGCGTGTTGCGGATTATGACGGTTATAACCAATTCGTGGTGCACCGCTCTCCTGAACCGCTGATGTCTCCGTCCTGGTCGTCGGATGGCAGCAAACTGGCGTATGTTACGTTTGAAAGTGGCCGCTCAGCATTGGTTGTGCAGACACTGGCAAACGGCGATATCAGGCAGATTGCCTCTTTCCCGCGTCATAATGGCGCGCCGGCATTCTCTCCGGATGGGTCTAAACTGGCATTTGCTCTGTCCAAGAGCGGTAGCCTGAATCTGTATGTGATGAATCTGGGCTCTGGTCAGATTTCTCAGGTGACGGACGGTCGCAGCAACAATACCGAACCGACCTGGCTCCCTGATAGCCAAACGTTGGCCTATACTTCTGACCAGGCTGGTCGCCCTCAGATTTATAAAGTGGGTATTAACGGCGGGGCTCCCCAGCGTCTGACTTGGGAAGGGTCCCAGAATCAGGATGCTGAAATCAGCAGCGATGGTAAATTCCTGGTGATGGTCAGCTCCAACGGTGGCGCTCAGCATATCGCCAAACAGGATCTGGTAACGGGTGGCGTTCAAGTGTTAACGGACACGTTCCTGGATGAAACGCCGAGTATCGCACCCAATGGCACCATGGTAATCTACAGTTCCAAGCAGGGGCTGGGTTCCGTGCTGCAACTGGTTTCGACCGACGGGCGTTTTAAAGCGCGTCTTCCGGCGACTGATGGTCAGGTGAGATTCCCTGCCTGGTCGCCGTATATGTAATCAAAATATGTACAATAACCTATTTAAAGGACATAGAAATGCAATTCAATAAAGTGCTGAAAGGCCTGATGTTGGCTCTGCCGGTGCTGGCTATTGCCGCATGTAGCTCCAACAAACACGCTAATAATGACCAGTCCTCCCTGAACGGCGGCGCTGGCATGGAAAATGGCGGCAACATGTCTTCTGCTGAGCAGGCTCGTCTGCAGATGCAGGAACTGCAGCGCAACAATATCGTTTACTTCGATCTGGACAAATACGACATTCGTCCTGATTTCGCTCAGATGCTGGATGCTCACGCGGCTTTCCTGCGCAGCAACCCGTCTTACAAAGTGACTGTTGAAGGTCACGCGGACGAACGTGGTACGCCGGAATACAACATCGCGCTGGGCGAGCGTCGTGCCAACGCTGTGCAGATGTATCTGCAGGGTAAAGGCGTGTCTGCCGATCAGATCTCCGTGGTTTCTTACGGTAAAGAGAAACCTGCCGTTCTGGGTCATGACGAAGCTGCATGGTCCAAGAACCGTCGTGCCGTTCTGGTATACTAAGAGCATCGCATGAGCAGTAACTTCAGACATCACATGTTGAGTCTGTCGTTACTGGTTGGCGTAGCGGCCCCCTGGGCCGCTACTGCCCAGGCGCCAATCAGTAATGTCGGCTCAGGCTCGGTAGAAGATCGAGTCACTCAGCTGGAGCGTATCTCCAACGCTCATAGTCAATTATTAACCCAACTTCAGCAACAACTCGCCGACACTCAGCGCGACATCGATGGCTTGCGCGGCCAGATCCAGGAAAACCAGTATCAGTTGAATCAGGTCGTTGAACGTCAGAAGCAGATCTATCAACAGATTGACAGCCTGGGTTCTCAGAGTGGCGCTCAATCCTCTTCTGGCGCGTCATCAGCGGGTAATGCATCGGCGGCATCTGCACCGGCTGCAGCCACCGATACCGGGGCTGCAAACAGTGCGGCGGCTCATTCGGCGGCGGCGCCAGCCATGACCGGCGATGCCAATACCGATTACAACGCGGCTGCTTCGTTGGTGCTGGAAAAAAAGCAGTATGACCAGGCAATTGTAGCGTTTCAGAATTTCGTCAAGAAATACCCTGATTCAACCTACCAGCCGAATGCGAATTACTGGTTAGGACAATTGTTCTACAACAAGGGTAAAAAAGACGATTCGGCGTACTATTTCGCTAACGTCGTCAAAAGTTATCCTAAATCACCTAAAGCATCAGAAGCCATGTTTAAAGTTGGCCTCATCATGCAAGAAAAAGGTCAGACTGATAAAGCCAAGGCAGTCTACCAGCAGGTGATAAAGAACTATCCCAACACTGATGGTGCAAAACAGGCTCAGAAGCGTTTAGACAGTTTGTGATTCCCTTTCTGGTGCAAAAACTGCGCGTTATGCGTGGTTTTTGCGCTGGAACGTTCAAGGGATAAGCAGTTGAGCTTTTTTTTTGGAAAATGTGTTGCACAGAAAAATTATATTAGTAATATATGCCGCCGTTGCCAAGGCGATGCTGAATCGCTAAAAGCAGCCGAATGTTTGGGTCGTTAGCTCAGTCGGTAGAGCAGTTGACTTTTAATCAATTGGTCGCAGGTTCGAATCCTGCACGACCCACCAAACAATCTCTATGTAGCCATTCCGTAGCGGGTCGTTAGCTCAGTCGGTAGAGCAGTTGACTTTTAATCAATTGGTCGCAGGTTCGAATCCTGCACGACCCACCACCGCTAAATACATCACTCTTGCTGATTCTCTCGTTATGCACCATGTACCACGGTGTCGTGCGGGTGAGAAGCTGCGTTCAGGTTCGAGCCGAGCGAAGTGAGACAACAGCGCGTTGCGCTGGCCCGAAGGGCGAGGCCGCCGGCCGAGTCATCCTGCACGACCCACCACCGCTAAATAAATCACTCTCCTTTAATTCGCTCCCTGTTGTTTCAGACATCACGCTGTCGTGCAGGTGAGAAGCTGCATTCAGGTTCGAGTCGAGCGGAGCGAGACAACAGCGCATCCTCTTTCTATGTTGGTTTTTGTTATATCTGTTTTTGCCTTAACCCGGTTTAATCACACCCTGACATTTGGCGTATAGTAATGGCTTCTTTTTTGATTGACGGCGATGTTCCGTCTTAGCCCGATAAGTCGAAGAATACGCCTAAGAGATACGTGATGATGATTGGTCCGGTTATCAATGGTGCCGCTATTTTAATTGGCGGCGCACTGGGCGTAGCATTACGCCGCTTTATTCCTCAACGTATGCGTGATGGCTTACCGCCGGCGTTTGCCATGGTGTCGATTGCGATGGGGGTGACGTTGGTGATAAAAGTTCATCAACTGCCGGCAGTGGCACTGGCGATTATTCTGGGGGTGGGCATCGGTGAGTTGCTTCGTCTCGAAGCCGGTGTTCAGAAAGGGGCGATAGTGATTGAACGCCTGCTGAGTCGGGTTGTTTCGCCGCCTGAGCATAAGTTGCCGCAGGATGTGTACACCCAGAATTTTACGGCATTGATTGTGTTGTTTTGTGCCAGCGGTACCGGGGTCGTTGGCGCAATGACGGAAGGACTGACCGGCGATTATCAACTGCTGATCATTAAATCAGCGCTCGATATTTTTACGGCGCTGATTTTTGCGATTACGCTGGGTGTCGCCGTCATGTCGATCGCCATACCTCAGCTTTTGGTGCAGTCGCTATTATTTTTCTCTGCCAGACTGATCATGCCGTTTATGAATGAGGTAACGATGGGAGATTTTGCGGCGTGTGGCGGTATCGTGATGATGGCGGTCGGATTACGTATCGCTCAGATCAAAACCTTCGCTGTGGTTAACTTCCTGCCTGCGCTCGTGCTGATTATTCCTTTCTCGCTTTACTGGCATCGCCTGTTTTCCTGATAACCTTTCAGGCGGCCTGCTCAGGCCGCCTTGTGCACCCGCACGCTTTCATTTTTAATAAATTAAACACATCGAGCATTTCTGAAATTTATTAACAAAGAAAAAGCAGACTTTGGGATACTATTACGATATTTTGTTTAGTATATAAAACGAAATGCGTGTTAACCCCTTTGCCTTTACGCTGGAAACTGCACGGAATCCCATGATGAGCCTGTTTTTTGAACCACCTGTCATTGATTACCCTTTTCCCGCCAAACCCAGGCGGTTATCAGAAGAGGAAAAACAACAGCTCCGTCACCACATTAAGAGCCAACTAAAAGCCCGTAACGCGGTGCTGGTGGCGCACTATTACACCGACCCGGAGATTCAGTCCCTTGCCGAGGAAACCGGTGGTTGCGTGGCGGATTCGCTGGAAATGGCGCGTTTCGGCCGTAACCATTCTGCCGGTACGCTGGTGGTTGCCGGCGTTCGGTTTATGGGGGAAACGGCGAAGATACTGAGTCCGGAGAAAACCGTGCTGATGCCTACGCTGGAAGCCGAATGCTCATTGGATTTAGGATGCCCGGTCGAGGCGTTCAGCGCTTTTTGTGATAGCCATCCAGAACGCACCGTGGTGGTGTACGCCAATACCTCGGCGGCGGTTAAAGCGCGGGCAGATTGGGTGGTGACCTCCAGCATTGCTGTGGAGCTCATCGAACATCTGGATAGTTTGGGCGAAAAGATTATCTGGGCGCCGGATCGTCACCTCGGTCATTATGTGCAAAAACAGACGGGGGCCGACGTACTGTGCTGGCAGGGCGCTTGCGTCGTGCATGACGAATTCAAAACCCAGGCATTAAAACGGATGAAGGCGTTATACCCGCAAGCCGCGGTACTGGTCCATCCTGAGTCTCCACAAAGCGTCGTCGAGATGGCGGATGCGGTAGGCTCGACCAGTCAACTGATCCATGCCGCGAAGCAGTTGCCGCATCCAGAACTGATTGTGGCGACCGATCGCGGTATCTTTTACAAGATGCAGCAGGCTTGCCCGGAAAAGGTGCTGCTGGAGGCGCCGACGGCCGGTGAAGGCGCAACCTGTCGCAGTTGTGCTCATTGCCCGTGGATGGCGATGAATGGGTTGGAAGCGATAGCCGCAGCGTTGGCGCAGCCGTCGGTGTCTCACCACGCTATTGAGGTCGATGCTGATATTCGTCGGCGTGCTCTGCTGCCGTTAAACCGGATGCTGGAGTTCGCGGCTACACTCAGGTCATAGTCACCGTCATTAGGAGCAGAGATGGATTTTTTTAGCACCAGCAATATTCTGGTTCACATCCCGTTAGGGGCCAATGGTTATGACCTGTCATGGGTTGAAGCGTTGGGGACGTTATTCGGCCTGATATGTATCTGGTTGGCGAGTCTGGAAAAAATCGCCAATTATCTGTTTGGGCTGGTCAATGTATCGTTGTTTGCATTGATCTTCTTTCAGATTCAGTTATACGCCAGCTTGTTGTTGCAGATTTTCTTTCTCGCCGCCAACGTCTATGGCTGGTATGCCTGGAGTCGTACTACCGAGGACAAGGAAGCGGCGTTGCAGGTCCGCTGGTTGTCGCGCCGACAAGCGCTAGGCTGGAGCATCGGATGTGTGGTCGCCATTGCGCTGATGTCCCGGTATATCGATCCGTTCTTCTCCCTGTTGACCCGTATTGCGGTGATGCTGATGCAGGGCGCAGGTCTGGATGTATCAATGCCGACGCTGCAACCGGATGCGTTTCCCTTCTGGGATTCAGCCATGACGGTGTTGTCGGTGGCGGCGATGTTGCTGATGACCCGTAAATATGTGGAAAACTGGCTGTTGTGGGTAATCATCGACATCATCAGCGTGGTGATTTTTGCTTATCAGGGCGTTTATGCCATGTCGCTGCAATATATGGTGCTGACGTTGATTGCGCTGAACGGAGCCTGGTTGTGGGTAAAATGCGCCCGAAATAATCACTCGCAGCCGCTGGCGCGGGTGATGTAAGTCGTGTAAACCGGCGGCCAGGCTGTCCAGGCTGTCCAGGCTGTCCAGGCTGTCCAGGCTGTCCAGGCTGGCAGCGTGGCCGCTCCGCCCGCCCGCGTTAATGTGAATGACTGTGCGGCTGGGCGTTGCCTTGATGGGCGATATCGCAATGGTCATCGTCACACGCCTGATACTCAATCTGGATGGTGGTATGGGCAATTTGATAATGATCCAGCAGATAGTGTTGGATACGCTGTAATAATGCATCGTAGTCGTGTGGGGGAATCACCTGGGCGTGCAGCGTCATTAACGGCCTTTCGCCTACTTGCCATAAATGGACATGGTGCACATCGCGTATTTCCGGAATGTCCGTCGTCAGTTTCCGTTTTAGTTGATCGATGTCGATACGGGCAGGCGTCCCCTCCAGCAGTTCGTGCACGCTCTCTTTCATCAGGCGCCAGGCACTGCGCAGCACCAGTATCGAGACTAATACCGACAGGATTGGGTCGATCGGCGTCCAGCCTGTCAACATGATAATCAACGCGGCGCCGATAGCGCCGACCGAACCCAGCAAGTCCCCCATAACATGTAACGCCGCCGCTCGAACGTTGATGTTCTTTTCGCCGCTACCGTGATGCAATAGCCACAGCGCGACCAGATTCGCAATCAAGCCGCCGATGGCAATCAGCAACATAGGTGTGCCGGCAATAGGCTGTGGAGTCTGAAAGCGCTGGATAGCCTCCCAGACGATGAATCCGGTAATCGCCAGCAGAGCTATGGCGTTGACGAACGCGGCCAGGGTGGTCAGGCGTAAATAGCCGAATGTATGCTGAACAGTCGGTTTTCGCTGAGCAAAGCGAACGGCCAGCAGCGCTACCAGTAAGGCGACTGCATCGGTGAGCATATGCCCGGCATCCGCCAGCAAGGCCAGCGAGCCGGATAGCAGCCCACCGATAGCTTCGGCGAGCATAAAGGTAGCGGTAATGGCGAAAGCCAGTTTCAGACGCTTCATGCTGTCGTGTCCGGACTGGTCGGTCGGGTGTGAATGGGCCATGGTATATCCTGTATCAGGTTGATGAATCCGATTTGACGCCGCCCGCGTCAGCCGACAAAGCCCTGGCTGATGCCTGTGATCGGCATGGCCGAGCCGTTCCCGGAGCCAATAATGGTAGCCGTAAAAACGGGTGGGCATTATTGCGCCATGTTTTAGCCGCTTGACTTATAATAGCCAGCCTGCAATATGAACGACGACGTTTTTATTTTTTCGTTTTTTACTCCGGGCAGACAGAGGGCTACCGTCTGTTGCTGCGGAGACATGGACCCATTATGAATTACCAGAATGACGATTTGAGAATTAAAGAAATTAAAGAATTGCTTCCCCCTGTTGCGTTGCTGGAGAAGTTTCCGGCCACTGAACACGCAGCACAGACCGTGTTTAATGCCCGTAATGCCATTCACAAGATCCTGAAAGGTAATGACGACCGCCTGCTGGTGGTGATTGGGCCATGTTCCATCCATGATCCGAAAGCGGCTAAAGAGTATGCCGCGCGTTTGCTGAAATTACGCGAAGAACTGCATGACGATTTAGAAGTGGTGATGCGCGTCTATTTTGAAAAGCCGCGTACGACTGTGGGTTGGAAAGGGTTGATCAACGATCCGCACATGGATAACAGCTTCCAGATCAACGATGGTCTGCGTATTGCCCGCCAGTTGCTGCTGGATATCAACGACACCGGTTTGCCGGCGGCGGGTGAGTTTCTGGATATGATCACGCCGCAGTACGTGGCGGACCTGATGAGCTGGGGGGCCATCGGCGCTCGCACCACCGAATCTCAGGTGCATCGCGAACTGGCGTCCGGCTTGTCTTGCCCGGTTGGTTTCAAGAACGGTACTGACGGCACCATCAAGGTAGCGATTGACGCCATTAATGCCGCTCGTGCGCCGCACTGTTTCCTGTCGGTAACCAAGTGGGGTCATTCGGCGATCGTTAATACCAGCGGTAACCACGACTGCCATATCATTCTGCGCGGCGGCAAAGCGCCTAACTACAGTGCGGAGCATGTGCAGGCGGTGAAAGTCGGTCTGGAAAAAGCCGGTCTGCCGACACAGGTGATGATTGATTTCAGCCATGCCAACAGCTGCAAGCAGTTTAAAAAGCAGATGGACGTTTGCGAAGATGTGTGCCGTCAGGTCGGCGGTGGCGAGCAGGCGATCATGGGCGTGATGGTGGAAAGCCATCTGGTGGAAGGTAACCAGAGCCTGGAAAGCGGCGAACCGCTGGTATATGGCAAGAGCGTCACCGATGCTTGCATCGGCTGGGATGATACCGAGAGCCTGCTGCGTCAACTGGCGGCGGCGGTGCGCCAGCGTCGCGGCTAATACCCGTTATCGTCGGCAAGAAAAAACCCGGTTAAACCGGGTTTTTTTATGGCTGAACATCACCCGAGGTATACAGGTGATGTTTGGTGTCTCGGCAATTACTTCGCTTTACCCTGATTCGCTACTGCGGCTGCTTTGGCCGCGATCTCGTCGGCATTGCCCAGATAGTAGCGTTTGATCGGTTTGAAGTTTTCGTCGAATTCGTAAACCAGCGGTACGGCGGTCGGGATATTCAGCTCCAGAATTTCTTCTTCGCTCATGTTATCCAGATATTTCACCAGCGCACGCAGTGAGTTGCCGTGAGCGGCGATGATCACGCGCTCGCCTTTTTTGATACGCGGCAGAATGTTTTCATTCCAGTACGGCACTACGCGTTCGATAGTCAGCGCCAGACTTTCGGTCAGCGGCAGCTCTTTATCGCTCAGCGACGCGTAACGCGGGTCGTGGCCTGGGAAACGTTCGTCGTCACGGGTCAGTTCCGGCGGAGTAACCGCGAAGCCGCGACGCCACAGTTTCACCTGATCGTCGCCGTATTTCTCAGCGGTTTCCGCCTTGTTCAGGCCCTGCAACGCACCGTAGTGACGTTCGTTCAGTTTCCAGCATTTTTCTACCGGCAGCCAGGCCTGATCCAACTCGTCCAGCACGTTCCACAGGGTGTGAATGGCACGTTTCAGCACAGAGGTGTAGGCAAAATCAAAGCTGAAACCTTCTTCTTTCAGCAGTTTACCTGCCTGTTTGGCTTCATTGACGCCTTTTTCGGACAGATCAACGTCCATCCAGCCGGTGAAGCGGTTTTCGTTGTTCCACTGGCTCTCACCATGTCGCACCAGTACCAGCTTAGTTACAGCCATAGCTTAACTCCTTCATATACTAAGATTTCTATGATAACTGCGCCCATTATAGGGCCGGAGAGCGGTTATCGGCAATCGCTACTCATCTGGCCGCCTGATTTATATGCCGCCATAATGGCGATAAAACAGGCGGCTTTATCGTTTCAGCTTGTCTGTTTATCCACCGAATTTCGATGAAGCAACAAAAACAGCGCCGGAATCACCAACATGGATAGCAACGGCGCGCTGACCATGCCGCCGACCATTGGCGCCGCGATGCGCTGCATGATTTCCGAACCGGTGCCGCCGCCCCACATGATCGGCAGCAGCCCGGCCATGATGGTGGCGACGGTCATCATTTTCGGGCGCACGCGCAACACCGCGCCTTCACGGATGGCGGCCGTCAACTGCTCGTTGGTCAGCGCCTGTCCCGGCCGGCGATGTTTTTCCACTGCGTGATTCAGGTACAACAGCATGATCACGCCAAATTCCGCCGCCACCCCGGCCAGCGCGATGAACCCTACCGCACCGGCGACAGATAAATTATAGCCGAGCAGATACAACAGCCAGACGCCGCCGATCAGCGCAAACGGTAGTGTACCCATAATCAGCAGCGCGTCTTTGATCTGGCCGAAAGTCACGTACAGCAGAATGAAAATAATCAGCAGCGTGAAGGGCACCACCAGCTTCATGGTTTCCGTCGCTCGCTCCAGATATTCGAACTGACCGGACCAGCTAACCGAAACGCCCTGCGGCAGAGTGACTTGCTGCGCTACCTGGCGTTGCATCTCCTCCACGGCGGATTTCAGGTCGCGCCCGCGCAGGTCGACATAAATCCAGTCGGACAGGCGGCCGTTTTCGCTTTTCAACATCGGCGGCCCTTCGCTGACGCGTACCTCGGCCAGATCGGAGAGCGTCAGGCGCGCACCGCTTTGCGTCACCACCGGCAGATTTTTCACTGCGTCTATTGAGTCACGAATTTCCCGCGGGTAACGCACGTTGATCGGGTAACGCTGGCGGCCTTCCAGCGTTTCGCCGATGTTTTCCCCGCCGATCAGTGTCGCGACCATCGACTGCAACTCCTGCACCGATACGCCGTAGCGGGCGGCCCGCCGCCGGTCGATATCGATGTCGATATAGCGCCCGCCCGCCAGCCGTTCCGCCAGTGCCGACGTCACGCCGGGTACGCGTTTCACCACCTGTTCTATCTGTGCCGCCACTTGTTCGATGTCATGTAGATTGTCGCCGTTCACCTTGATGCCGACCGGGCTTTTGATGCCGGTCGCCAGCATGTCGAGCCGGTTGCGGATCGGCGGCACCCAGACATTGGCGATGCCGGGAAGGTTGACGGTTTGATCCAGTTCGGCTACCAGTGTGTCCATGGTCATTCCCGGCCGCCACTGTTCCCGCGGTTTGAGACGGATGGTGGTTTCCAGCATGGTCAGCGGCGCCGGGTCGGTGGCGCTATCGGCACGACCGGCCTTGCCGAATACGCTTGCTACTTCCGGTACGGTTTTGATCAGACGGTCGGTTTGCTGTAATAACCGCGCCGCTTCGCGTGGCGAAATGCCGGGCAGGGTGGAAGGCATATACAACAGGTCGCCTTCGTCCAGCGGCGGCATGAATTCGCTGCCGAGACGAGCAAGCGGGAACAACGTCAGCGCCAGCAGTGCCAGCGAAACAGCCAGCGTGGTTTTAGGAAACCGCAGCACCTGCTGTAAAATCGGTTGATACAGGGCTATCAGCCAGCGGTTGAGCGGGTTGGCCTGCTCGTCGGGAATACGGCCGCGCACGAAATACCCCATCAGCACCGGCACCAGCGTAATGCCAAGGCCGGCAGATACCGCCATCGCGTAGGTTTTGGTGAACGCCAGCGGCGAGAACAGGCGGCCTTCCTGTGCTTCCAGTGAGAACACCGGGATAAACGACAGCGTAATGATCAACAGGCTGCAAAACAGAGCCGGCCCCACTTCCGTCGCTGCCTGCGTGGCGAGTTGCCACCAGGTGGCGTTATCCGGTTCGCGGTCCGGGTGTTGATGCCGCCACTGTTCGACCACCTTGTGCATGTTTTCGATCATCACAATCGCTGCGTCCACCATGGCGCCGATAGCGATGGCGATCCCGCCCAACGACATGATATTGGCGTTGATACCCTGATGGCGCATGATGATAAACGCGCCCAGAATCCCCAGCGGCAGGCTGATGATCGCCACCAGCGAAGAGCGGAAGTGAAACAGGAACAACGAGCACACCAACGCCACCACCACGAACTCTTCCAGCAGTTTGTGGCTAAGGGTGGTGATGGCGCGTTCGATGAGCGATGAGCGATCGTAAGTGGTGACGATCTCCACCCCGGCGGGCAGGCTTTGGCGAACCTGTTGTAAGCGGGCGTGTACCGCACGCAGCGTTTCCAGCGCGTTTTTGCCGGAGCGCATCACAATCACGCCGCCCGCCACTTCGCCTTCGCCGTTAAGCTCGGCAATACCACGGCGCATTTCCGGGCCTTGTCGTAAGGTCGCGACATCCTGCAATAGCACCGGGATACCGTCGCGCCGACCGATCGCCACGTTGAGAAAGTCTTCCGTTTTCAGCAGATACCCGGAAGTTCGCACCATGTACTCCGCTTCACCCAGCTCGATAACCGAACCGCCGCTCTCCTGATTGGCCGCCCGCAGCGCGTCGATCACCTGCTGGTGCGTGACGTTAAGGGCACGCAGCCGTTCCGGATTCAGCACCACTTGATATTGGCGCACCATGCCGCCGATGCTGGCGACTTCCGCCACATTGGGCACGGTTTTCAGCTCATATTTCAGCAGCCAATCCTGAATCGCACGCAGGTCCGCCAGGCTGTGCCGGCCGCTGCGATCGACCAGCGCGTACTCGTAGATCCAACCGACCCCGGTAGCGTCCGGCCCCAGCGAGGCTTTTGCCTCAGTGGGCAGGGTGGATTGCACTTGACTCAGATACTCCAGTACGCGGGAGCGCGCCCAGTACGGGTCGGTGCCATCCTCGAACAAGACGTAAACATAGGCGTCGCCGAACATGGAAAAGCCGCGCACGGTTTTCGCGCCGGGCACCGACAGCATGGTGGTAGTCAGCGGATAGGTCACCTGATTTTCCACCACTTGCGGTGCCTTGCCGGGATAACTGACCCGGATGATCACCTGTACGTCGGAGAGGTCCGGCAGGGCATCCAGCGGCGTTTTCTGTAGTGAAATGACGCCCCAACCGGCCATCAGCAGCGTGGCTACCAGTACCAGAAAACGGTTTTGGATCGACCAGCGAATCACCGAAGCGATCATAAGTGACCTCCGTGGGGGGGAACGGCGACGGGCTGGATAGCCAGCAGGCGCGCACCGTTGTCATCCAGACGGAAACGAAATGTCACCGTCATGCCCGGCTGGAGGGTTACAGGCAGTGCGTCACCATCGAAAGTGAAATCCATGGTCATCGGCGGCCAGTCCAGTGCCGGTACGGCGTCGTGAGCGAGAGTGACCTGTTTGCCGTTGATGGCTTTGATCACGCCGTTGGTTTGGTAATCGCCGGCGTGCGTCGTTGTTGATGCGGGACCTTTGTCCTGAATTTTGTCCTGAACTTTGTCCTGAACACTACTGTCGCTAAACGCAGTCAACGCACTGCGCAGGCTGGCCTCGGAGTCGATCAGGAATTGGCCGGAGATAACCACTTTGTCGCCGTCGTTAAGCCCGGAGCGGATTTCTGCCCAACCTTCCTGAATGACGCCGACTTCAACCGGGCGTGGGGTGAAATAGCCCTGACCGTCGCTCAGCAATACCCGGTTCTGCCGGCTGCTGACCAACAGCGCCTGTTGCGGCACCATCAGCGTCTGGCGGGCGGTACCGGCGGCGAGCCGTGTCGTTAGGTACATACCGGGTTTGAGGCGTTGCCGGCGGTTGTCCAGCACCACGCGGGCTTTCAGCGTACGGGTGGCCGTGTCGAGCTGCGGCAACAGTTCGGCAATACGGCCCCGAAAGGTGTCGTCCGGCCAACTGTCGCTGATGGCGAGCATCTCGTCGCCGATATGCAACGCTGCCGCCTGTGCGGCCGGATACTCCACTTCAACCCACACTGGGTCGAGGCTGGCCAGCTCAAACAGCGGTTGCGCCGGGGTCAACTGAGTACCGGTACGCACATCCAGCCGGTTGATGTAGCCGTTCTCCGGGGCGGTGATGGTCAGCCGTGGTTGCGGTTTGCCGCTACGCTCCACCTGACGGATCACGCTTTCCGGCATGAACATCAACGCCAGCTTTTGTCGCGCGGCCTGGTTGAGTTCTGGGTCTCCCAACTGGCGTACCGCCAGATACTCTTGCTGAGCCGCCGCCCAGCTCGGGTTCCACAGCACCGCCAGCGTCTGGCCTTTCTGCACCGGCTGTTGCACCGCGCTGACGTTAAGTTGCTCGACCACGCCGCCGCTGGGGGCAACCAGTGTACGCAGCGTGCGTTCATTGAGCGCTACGGTGCCGTAACCGATCGCCTGAGGTCGCAGTTCACGGCGCTCCGCCTGGGCGGTACGCACGCCAAGATTCTGTTGCTGGCGCGGGCTGACCGTCACGCCGCCGTTATCCTGCACTTCATCGGCGTAACGCGGCGTCAGCGGCATATCCATAAACGGCGATTTGCCGGGCTGATCGAAGCGTTTGTCCGGCACCATTGGATCATACCAATAGAGAACCTTGCGACCGCCGTTGGCGTCGGGGGTTGCGGCGGTGACATGGGGCGAGGTCGTGCGGCTGCCGCTGTAATACCCGGCCGCCGCCGCGGCCAGCGCCACCATCGTCAGGCTGACAAGAAAAGTTCGGTTCATTTTGCAGCGGTTCCTTGTGGCATCAGATAACGGAGATTGGCCCACAGCGCCGCCATGTCGCGGGCGGCGTTCTGGGCGGCGATGCGGCTGTCCAGCAACGCGCGGCGCGCTTCCAGCACGCCGGCCAGATCACTGCTGCCGCTCTGATATTGGCTTTGCAGCAGCCGAATACGTTGTTGCTGTAGCGGTAACACCTCGTCGTTCTGGCGGCGCCAGCGTGACTGAGCGGCTTGATATTGCGCCAGCAGGGTATCGAGCTGCGCCCGATGTTCCCGCTGGGCCAGCGCAACCCGGTCGCGGGCTTCCATGCTGCGCGCGACGTCGGCGGCGTGATCTTTGTCCTGCCTGCTGGACTGGAACAGCGGTAAATCCATGCTGATCTCAACGCCTGCCATGTCGTCGAAATTGTTGCCGCGACGGCCGTAATAGACTTCAACGCCGACATCCGGAATGGCCGCAACCGCGGATTGCGCCGCCCGAGCCTGTGCCAACCGGGTTTCCTGTTCGGCCAGGGCGATTTCCGGGTGGTGATCGATAGCGGCGTACAACACCGTCGGTTCGGCAGGCAGGCGCTCGAAGCGGGGCAACGGCCCTTGTGTGGCGACATCGGCGATGCCGGTCAGCCGGGTGAGTCGGGTTTGTGCGACGGCGACATCCCGGGTGGCGTCCGCCAGCCGATCCTGCATGGCGGAGAGCGTCAGCCGGGCGTCCAGCACCCGGGCTGATTCGCCACCGGCTGCTACGCCGGCTTTTTGAACGGCTATCTGACGCTGGCTTTCCTGCACCAGCGCGGCAACGTCTTGCAGTGTCTGGCGGGAGAGCGCCAGTTCCAGCCAGGCCTGGGCGGTATCGCGTTGCAACTGGGCGCGCAGAGCGTCGCTATTGCCACGCACGGTGTCGGCTTCCGCCTGAATGGTTTGCGCTTTACGTTCGCGCTTGGTGGCGCTGACGTAAGTCTGCATGATGCCGACGCGTTGCATGGTCATGCCTTCGCGTGTCAGGCGCTGGTTGTTATTACCGCCGAGCGGTACGTTTTCGATGCCGTATTTCAGTTGTGGGTCCGGCAGTTGTGTGGCAGCGTCGGCCATGTTTTGCAGCGCGTTCATCCGGTGCTGGTTGGCGGACAGATCGGCGGAGTACTGTTCCGCCGCCTGTAGCGCGCCATCCAGATCCAGCGCTGCCGCAAATGACGCGGCAGGCAGCCACAACAACATCGCCAGCCACGCGCGCGGAGCGCGGAGCGTGCATGTAGGCATGGTGGTCTCCGGTTAGTGTTGCTGCGGTGTGATGTCGGTCAGGGTGTAGCCGTCCGCACGTTGCACGAAGCTGAAACTGACCGTGCTGCCCAGCGGCAGCGACGCCCGGTTATCGTTCGCCGGCAGGCGGAAGGTCATGGTCATCGCCGGCCAGCGCAGGGCGGGAATGGCCTCATGCGCCAGCGTAACGCCGCTGGCGTTCCACTGCTTGACGATGCCGGTGGAGTGGTAGACCGTTGCGGATTCGGCAGGCGCAGGCGACATACCGTTATGGTTCATGTCGCCCGTCATCGAATGAGACATACCGTTCATCTCGCCGGTCATGGTGTGGTGCTGAGGCTGTTCGGCCAGCAGTGAAGTGGAGAACAACAAAGTGGTGGTGACCACGAAAAAAGTGGCGATGGCCACGAAAAATGTACGCATGATAATAGCTCCATAAATACGATAAATAACAAGTTGTTGTGCAAAAACGCACGAAGTTGTTTATCGCGGAAGCTATTCTCTGAATCGGCAAAAACGGATTTCGGCCGGCGGGCCGGCGACAGGCGGCGTAAACCAACGGTTGCTGCCGGCGGTGACGGGTTCCGGCGGCTGCGCCGGCAGGAGTTCGCTGCTGACCGGCAGCGCCAGTAGCGATAACGACGGTAAATCCGGGCTGGCGGTGTCGGGCTGACAATGTTTTTCACACAGCGGGCTGACGCCGGTGGTAGCTTGGATGGCATCAGCGGCCGGCATATCGGGCATGACGGCGTCGGGCTGCATACGGTGCGCATCGTGCTGAATACTGACCGGTGCGGCGGTAACGGCGAGATTGCAGCGATGGCCTGCCACCGCCAGTTGAGCATTCAACAGCAGCCAGCAGAGCGCCAACATCCAGCCCCATCTGCTTTTGTAGCGCAGATGCCGCAGGCTGAGTGGATGATGGCGCGAGGCTGTCATGAAGTGAATATCCTTATAAAAAGTGCGTCCAGTGTAAGAGGCGCAGTCCGCGCCGGACAAGCAGGAATTTGCACAGATTTGTAAAGAGCCGGCGGTGCCGGCCCGGCTCTTTGGTGTGCGTCAGTCCGGTTGGCTGACGCTAAATGCGTACCGGGTGAGCGAGCGATAGCGTTTGCCGGGTTTCAGCCAGCAGTCGGGCTGCGGCCAGTCCGGGTGGTTGGGGCTATCCGGCAGAAATTCGCTTTCCAGCGCCAGCCCGGCGTGGTTGGTATAAGGCGACCCGTCGCGCGATGGTGTGTCGGCCAGAAAGTTACCGCTGTAGAGCTGCAACGCCGGTGCGCTGGTGTAGACCTGCATCTGTATTTTTCCGTCCGCCGACCACAGGCTGGCGGCCGGGCTTTCAGCGGAGCCGCCGGTGCGATGCAACAAAAAAGCGTGGTCATAGCCGCGCACGGCTTGCTGGTCGGCATCGGACAGAAAATCCTGCATCAGGGTTTTCGGCTGACGAAAGTCAAAACTGCTGTTCGCGACTTCCTGCAACGCCTCGCCGGGAATGCCATCCTGATTCACCGGCAGATAGTAATCCGCCATCAGTTGTAGCCGATGATGACGAACATCGGTGGGCTCGCCGTCAAGGTTAAAATAGGCATGGTTGGTCAGGCATACCGGGCAGGGCTGGTCCACTTCGGCCTGATACTCGATGTCCAGCGTGTTCTGGTCGGTCAGTTGGTAACTGACCTGCGCCGTCAGCGCGCCGGGAAAGCCCTGATCGCCGTCCGGCGAATGCAACTGGTAGGTGACTTGAGCATCGCTCTGTTGCAGTACCTGCCAGCGCCGGGCGTGGAAGCCGTCTGGGCCGCCATGTAACTGGTGCGGCCCTTGGTTGGCTGTCAGCCGGATGAGCGTATCGCCCTGACGCAGGGTGGCGTTGGCGATGCGGTTAGCGTAGCGCCCGACCGACGCGCCCAGATAAGCGGCCTGATGCGGATACTGTTCGGGCGCGCAGCCCAGCAGCACTTCACGCGTTGCGCCGCCAGGCAGCGGCAACAGGCAAGAGAGCCAGGCGGCTCCCCAATCCATCAGCGTTACCTGTGTACCGTGGCGGTTTTGCAGTACGGTCAACCGAAATGGCTGACCATCCGGTGCGAGCGCCGTTTGCGGCGCACGCGGTTCAACTGGGTCATTCGACATAACCGGCTCCTGGCGAGGCCTGGCAGACGTAACAGGTCGGTTGTAATCCGGTTTTCGCCGGATACTCCCGCATCACGGCATTTTGCACCGCGGTGACATGCTGTTGTGGGATCAGCGCCACGATACAACCGCCAAATCCGCCGCCGGTCATGCGCACGCCGCCTTCATCGCCGATTACCGCTTTGACTATCTCCACCAGCGTATCGATCGGCGGCACCGTGATTTCGAAATCATCCCGCATTGAGACGTGGGAGGCGGCCATCAGTTCGCCCATCTGGCGCAGGTCGCCCCGCGTCAGCGCATCGGCTGCCGCCAGCGTGCGGGCGTTTTCGGTAATGATATGACGTGCGCGGCGTGCCACGACTTCATCCAGACCGGCTACTTTGGCGGCGAAATCGGCCTCGCTGACGTCACGCAGCGCTTTAACCTGAAAATGGCGTGCGGCGGCTTCGCACTGCTGGCGGCGCGTGTTGTACTCGCTATCCACCAGACCGCGTTTGACGTTGGAATTGATGATCATCACCGCTACGTTGTCCGGCATCGACACCGCACGCGTTTCCAGCGAACGGCAGTCGATCAACAACGCGTGGCCGCGTTGGCCTTGTGCTGAAATCATCTGGTCCATAATGCCGCAGTTACAACCGACGAACTGGTTCTCCGCTTCCTGGCCGTTGAGCGCCAGCGCTACATTGTCCAGCGGTAGCTGATACAGCGCTTGAATCGCCTTGCCGACCGCCACTTCCAGCGACGCCGACGAACTCAGACCCGCGCCCTGCGGCACGTCGCCGCTTATCACCAGATCCGCGCCGCCAAAGGCATCGCTGCGGTTTTTCAGATGCTTGATGACGCCGCGCACATAGTTCGCCCACTGCCACTGCGAGTGATGTTCGATCGGTGCGTCCAGCGAAAATTGATCCTGCTGGCTGTCGTAGTCCACCGCAATCACCCGGATTTGCCGGTCATCGCGCGGGGCGGCGCTGATGGTGGTGGAATAGTTGATGGCGCAAGGCAGCACAAAACCATCGTTGTAGTCGGTATGTTCGCCTATCAGGTTGACCCGGCCCGGAGCCTGCACGGTAAGGGCTGCCGGGTAACCGAACTGTTGCTGGAAAACCGCCTGGGTGCGTGCTGATAAGGTCATGCCTGAACTCCTGAATCACGAGAGTGACTGTCGTCACGGTAATGAATATCGCTGACGGCGCGCAGCCGTTCAGCCGCCTGCTCGGCGGTCAAATCACGCTGGGTTTCCGCCAGCATTTCATAGCCGACCATGAACTTACGCACGGTAGCGGAACGCAGCAGCGGCGGATAAAAATGCGCGTGTAACTGCCAGTGTGGGTGGTCGCCGTCGGTAAACGGGGCGCCGTGCCAGCCCATGGAATAAGGGAATGAGGTCTGGAACAGGTTGTCGTAGCGGCTGGTGAGCTGCTTCAGCGCCAGCGCCAGATCCTGTCGCTGTGCTGCGGTGACATCCGGCAGGCGCAGGGTGTGGGCTTTGGGCAATAACAGCGTTTCGAACGGCCAGGCCGCCCAATAGGGCACCACCGCCAGCCAATGCTCGGTTTCCACCACATGGCGCGCGCCATCCTGCAATTCGCGTTGCAGGTAGTCCACCAGCAGCGGTGAACCGTATTGTCGGAAGTATTCGCGTTGCAGTCGATCTTCCCGTTCCGCTTCGTTGGGCAGGAAATCGTTGGCCCAAATCTGGCCGTGCGGATGCGGGTTGGAACAGCCCATCGCCGCCCCTTTGTTTTCAAACACCTGTACCCACGGGTAGGTTTTCCCCAGCTCGGCGCTCTGCTGCTGCCAGGTGGCGACCACTTGCTCCAGCGCGCCGAGCGACAGCTCCGGCAGGGTTTTGTTGTGATCCGGCGAAAAGCAGATCACCCGGCTGGTGCCGCGTGCGCTCTGGCAGCGCATCAGTGGATCGTGACTTTCCGGTGCGGCCGGGGTATCCGACATCAGGGCGGCGAAGTCGTTGGTGAAAACAAAGGTGCCCTGATAATCCGGGTTGGTATCACCGGTGACCCGTTCGTTGCCGGGGCAGAGAAAGCAACTGGGATCATGCGAGGGTAACGGATCGCTCGACACGCTTTCCTGCTGCCCTTGCCACGGACGTTTGGCGCGGTGCGGCGACACCAGTACCCACTGGCCGGTCAGCGGGTTGTAGCGACGATGCGGATGTTCAACGGGATCAAAGTACGCCATGGGGATACCTTCTGTGTTATCGAAACCACGTCTGCCATTG
This sequence comes from Dickeya sp. ws52, assembly GCF_007210685.1. Classification (NCBI taxonomy): domain Bacteria; kingdom Pseudomonadati; phylum Pseudomonadota; class Gammaproteobacteria; order Enterobacterales; family Pectobacteriaceae; genus Dickeya; species Dickeya sp. ws52. The sequence continues at coordinate 19,129 of NZ_SZVX01000024.1, read as the reverse complement.
AAACGTGGTTTCCGGGAAAAGAGTACGGGCTGAAAACGGGGCTCCCCCCGTGTTAATCAGTCTGAAAAGCCATTCGGATGGCGGGATTGCCAGCGCCAGGTATCGGCGGCCATCTCATCCAGCGTCAGGCTGACGCGCCAGTTAAGTTCGCGAGCGGCTTTTTCCGCGTCGGCCCAGTAAGCGGGCAGGTCGCCGTCGCGGCGGGGCGCAAAATGATACGGCAGCGGCTTGCCGCAGGCGCGGCTGAAGGCTTCCACCACTTGCAGCACGCTGTAGCCGACGCCGGCGCCGAGGTTGTAGGTGTGTACGCCGGGTTTGCCGTGCAGAGTATTCATGGCGGCGACATGACCATCGGCCAAATCCACCACGTGGATGTAGTCTCGCACGCCGGTGCCGTCGACGGTCGGGTAATCATTACCGAAAATCGCCAGCGAGTCGCGGCGGCCTACCGCCACCTGCGCAATGTAAGGCATCAGGTTGTTGGGCACGCCCTGCGGGTCTTCGCCCATCTCACCCGACGGGTGCGCGCCCACCGGGTTAAAGTAGCGCAGCAGCACCACGCTCCAGTCCGGCTCCGCGCGCTGCAAATCCTGCAGGATCTGCTCTACCATCAGTTTGCTGCGGCCATACGGGCTGGCGGGGGTGCCGGTGGGGAAGCTTTCCTGGTACGGGATTTGCGGCTGGTCGCCGTAGACGGTGGCGGAAGAGCTGAAAATCAGTGTCTTAACGCCGGCGTGTTTCATGGCTTCCACCAGCGTCAGCGTGCCGTAGACATTGTTATCGTAATAACTGATGGGTTCGCGTACCGATTCGCCCACCGCTTTCAGGCCGGCGAAGTGGATCACGGCACCGATATCGTGCTCGGCAAAAATCGTCTGCAACAGGCTGCCGTCGCGGATATCGCCCTGATAAAACACCGGCGTTTGCCCGCTGACGTGGGCAATGGCTTTTACTACGCTGGCTTTACTGTTGCACAGGTTGTCGAGAATAACCGGCTGATGACCGGCGGCGATCAGTTGCACACAGGTATGACTTCCTATGTAACCGCTACCACCTGTAACCAATACTTTCATAATGACCTCTGTTGCAGAAAACTGATTGGAAAAATAGCATGACCGTGGCGGGAAAAAGGTGATCAACGCCGTAAATAGCGATAATTAAGGCTGTCGGCTCACTTTCCACCTGTTCCCTGAGTGGTGAACGACCAGCATAGCGCGATGTGGCGTCGAGTGAAATACGTTACATTTTTCGTGGTAACGTTATCACTAAAGTGTCCATTGCTGCGGGTAAGGCGACGGTTTCGCCTGAAGCGAAACCGTGAGTGAGCGTGTCAGCGGCTTTCCGTCAGGTAACGGTAGCCGTCGCCGTCGGCGACGAACGTGAGACGATGGGTAATGCAATCCGGCGCGTCTTGCGCATGGTGGGAAACAAACAACAGTTGGGTGTGTCCCTGACCGATCAAAATATCCAGCCAGCGCCGGATAAGCTGGCGGTTGAGCGGGTCTAATCCTTGTAGCGGTTCGTCCAGAATCAGCAAGGCCGGGTGTTTCACCAGCGCACGCACAATCAGCGCCAGCCGTTGTTGCCCCCAGGAGAGTGACTGAAACGGGGCATCGGCCACGCTGTCCGGTAGCCCGAGCAGCGCCAACCATTGGGCGGCGAGAAAACGCTGGCGATCGGATACCGCCTGATATATGCCGATGGAATCGAAAAACCCGGACAGGATCACGTTGCGCAGGCTGGTGCTGACGCGGTACTCCAGATGCAGGCTGCTGCTGACATAGCCGATGTGACGCTTGATGTCCCAGATGGTTTCGCCGCTGCCGCGCCGACGGCCAAACAGCGTCAGGTCGTTGCTGTAGCCCTGCGGGTGGTCGCCGGTTACCAGGCTGAGCAGGGTGGACTTACCCGCGCCGTTCGGCCCGACGATTTGCCAGTGCTGGCCCGGCAGCACTTCCCAGCTTAAATCGTCGAGAATGCGGCGATCGTTGTAGCTCACCACGCCATGCAGCAGCCGAATACGGGGTTGATCCGGCGGCAAAAGGGGGGATTGTTGCGGGTCTTCCGCTTCCGGCAATGCGCTATCGACCAGCGTTTCGCTGTGTGCCAGTTGCGATACCAGCGCATCGGATAAAATCGCTTCACGTGCGCCTTGCCGGGTCAGGGTACAGTCCGCCAGCACGCCGACCTGGCCGATAAAGTCCGGAATATCTTCAAAGCGGTTGAGGATCAGCACCAGCGCTTGCCCTTGCGCCGCCAGCGACGCCAACAGTTCGGTCAACTGCGCGCGTGAGGCGACGTCCAGCCCGTCGAACGGCTCGTCAAGAATCAGCAGGTCCGGCTGCGCCATCAGCGCCTGACACAGCATGGTTTTGCGGGTTTCGCCGGTAGAGAGGTATTTGAAGCGCCGGTTTAATAAATGGGCGATGCCGAATTGCGCGGCCAATCGGTCGCAGCGTTCGGCGTCGTGTACGCTGTCCTGAATCACTTCAGCGGCGGTGCGCCCGGTGTCGTCTTCATCGGCGCTTAGCATATCCGTATTGTTGCGCTGCCACTCCAGCGACACCAACTGTTGTAACTGTTCGAAGGAGAGACGCGCCACGCGCTGAAAGTCACACCGGCGTTGCCCCGATAGCAGCAGTAATTCGCCACAGAGTGCGCGCGCCAACGCCGATTTTCCACTGCCGTTGGCGCCGACGAACGCCCAGCATTGTTCCTGATGTAGCTTGAGTTCATCCAGACGCATCATCCGGGTGTCGCTTAACCGGAACTGCGCCTGCTGGATGTGCAGCAATGACATGATGATTCCCTTTACAAAATGACGGGCCTGTTACGGGTAAAGCTAAGCAGGCGGCTTGTCAAGGTACGCGATATCGGGTGTGTTAGCACAGGGTGGCGATAATCACCTGGTCGGCATTAAAACTGGCGTAGACCGCCATCTCCGGCTGCAAGCCTTGCCGCGCCACCTCATCGTTGGACAAGGTGGCGCAGACCACTTCGCCGCCTTCCAGCGTCACCAGCACTTCACTCTGCGCCGAGCCGGGCTGCAGGCTGCTGATACGGCCCGGCAATACATTGTCGTGAGCCGGCGTCGGTTCCATTTGCGGGGTGATGGTGACCCAGGGGGCTTTGATTAACGCCAACACTTCTTTGCCGCTGGTCAGTTGCAGCCGGTCGGCACTTTGTTGAGTCAGTGCGCCTTGAATGCGGGTATGACCATCCGCCAGCAGGATAGACAGGTGCTGTTGTACCTGTTGCCGATCACGTTCCAGAACGGTGCCGAAAAACTGGTTGCGAGCGCTGGTTTGCAGCGAAAAACGGGCGATAGCCGCCAGCAGGCTGTCCAGCGGCAGCGTATCGTCTTGCAGGACATCGAAGGCTTTTTGTTGAATCTGCCCTAACAGATCATACAGTTGCAGCAGCCGTTCACCGTAACGCGTCAGCACCGCACCGCCGCCGCCTTTACCGCCGGTGGTGCGTTCAACGATGGTTTGCTCCGACAACTGATTCATTTCATTGATCGCGTCCCAGGCGCTTTTGTAGCTGATATCGGCCAGCCGCGCTCCCTGACTGATGGAGCCGGTTTGCTGCACTTGCTTAAGTAGTGCGATGCGACGCGGGTCGGCGAAGAGCCGTTGCTGGAGTTTGAGGGTAAGAAGAATTTCTGCTTGCATGATCACATCCGTATCTGGGCCGCTAATCGTTTGTATTGTCATCGTTTTGCGTCAAACAGGCAAACCGCACAAATGGCCGCTCTAATTCCGGCGATTCAGGTAAACTCGTTGGCAGCAATAGGGTCAGGATAGCCTACCCTGAATCAATGAGATGCTGGCGTTGTAACGGTCAGCCACGGTGAAAGATGAGGTCGATATGTTTGAATTGCTGAAAAGCCTGGTGTTTGCGGTGTGCATGGTGCCGGTGATGATGGCACTGATTTTGGGGGCTATTTATGGGCTGGGCGAAGTATTCAACCTGTTTTCCGCCTTCGGCCATCGCGAGTCTTCCGCAGCGCGTAAATAAGCGCTCTCGATTTCCTATTTTGACGAATCCGGCGTTTGCCGGATTTTTTTTGCTTAAGAACAATGACAATGCGATGGATATTCTGTATTTATCGTTATGTGATTAACTACATAACGAAAATGTCAGGAGAGAGAATGAAACAGCAATGGAATTATTGGTTGACGGCCGCTGCGTTAACTCTGGGGATGAGCGCAAACACGGCGCTGGCGCAGGATAAAGTCACGGTGTTTGCCGCCGCCTCGCTGACCAATGCATTACAGGATATCGCCGCGCAATACCAAAAGGAAAAGCAGGTTTCCATCGTGGCGTCCTACGCTTCATCCTCAACGCTGGCGCGCCAGATAGAACAAGGCGCACCCGCCGACCTGTTTATCTCGGCCGATCAACAGTGGATGGATTACGCTCAGGGTAAACAACTGACCGAAAACGAGACCCGCTATACCTTGCTGGGGAACAAACTGGTGGTGATTGCCCCTAAATCCGCCGAGACGAAAGGCTTCAAGATCGATGACAAGACCGACTGGAAAGCGTTGCTGAACGGCGGGCGTTTGTCGGTCGGCGACCCGGATCACGTGCCGGCGGGGATCTACGCCAAAGAAGCGTTGCAGAAACTGAACGCCTGGGACACGCTCTCGCCGCTGATGGCGCGCGCGAATGACGTGCGGGCGGCCATGGTGCTGGTGGAGCGTGAAGAAGCGCCGTTAGGGATTGTCTACGGGTCGGACGCCGTCGCCAGTACGAAGGTGAAAGTGGTCGGCATTTTCCCGGATAACACCCATAAACCGGTGGAATACCCGATGGCCATCGTCAAAGGTCACAATACGCCGGCAGTCAAAGCCTTCTTTGATTACCTGAAAACCCCACAGGCCGCCGTTGTGTTTAAACAATACGGGTTTACGCCGGTTAATGCTGCTCAGTGATTACGAATGGCAGGCGGTTTCGCTGAGCCTTAAAGTATCGCTGGTGGCGGTCGGTTGCAGTTTGCCGCTGGGTATTCTGGCCGCCTGGGTACTGGCGCGTTGCCGTTTTGTCGGTAAGTCGCTGCTGGATAGCGTGATCCATCTGCCGCTGGTGCTGCCGCCGGTGGTGATCGGCTATTTGCTGCTGATCGTCATGGGGCGCAAAGGCGTGGTCGGCAGTTGGCTCTATAACTGGTTCGGCTTTAGCTTCAGTTTTAGCTGGCATGGCGCGGCGTTGGCGTCGGCGGTGGTGGCGTTTCCGTTGATGGTGCGCGCCATTCGGCTGGCGCTGGAGGCGGTGGATACCCGGCTGGAACTGGCGGCGCGTACGCTGGGCGCCGGGCGCTGGCGGGTGTTTTTCACCATCACGCTGCCGCTGACGCTGCCGGGGATTATTGTCGGCACCGTACTGGCGTTCGCCCGATCGTTGGGTGAATTCGGCGCCACCATCACCTTTGTGTCTAATATTCCAGGCGAAACCCGCACCATTCCCAATGCCATGTATACGCTGATAGAAACGCCGGGAGCGGAAATGCAGGCGGCTCGCTTGTGCGTTATCGCCATTGGCTTGTCGTTGGTGTCGCTGCTGTTGTCGGAATGGCTCACCCGCTGGAGCCGTAAACGGTTGGGGGGATAATGCTGCAACTGGATTTTACTCAGCAACTGGGCGACCTGACGCTCAGCGTCGCCGCCCAGCTTCCGGCCAGCGGGATTACCGCCGTGTTCGGTGTCTCGGGGGCCGGGAAAACGTCGCTGATTAATGCGATTGTCGGCCTGACCCGGCCGGATAGCGGGCGCATCCAGCTCAACGATCGGGTGCTGTCCGATCGGGAACAAAGGGTGTTCCTGCCGCCGGAGAAACGTCGCATCGGTTACGTGTTTCAGGATGCGCGCCTCTTCCCGCACTACCGGGTATTAGGGAATTTACGTTACGGCATGGCCGCACCGATGCAGGCGCAGTTCGACGATATCGTGCAGTTGCTCGGCATCGGGCATTTGCTGAAACGCTATCCGTTGACGTTGTCCGGCGGGGAGAAGCAGCGGGTGGCGATTGGCCGTGCGTTGCTGACGGCACCGGAATTGCTGCTGATGGACGAGCCGTTGGCGTCGCTGGATGCACCGCGCAAGCGTGAACTGCTGCCGTACCTGGAGCGACTGGCCCGCGAGGTCAACACGCCGATTTTGTACGTCAGCCACAGTCTGGAAGAGGTGGTGCGGCTGGCGGACGGGGTGTTGATATTGGATAAAGGGCGGGTGAAAGCGCAGGGTACGCTGGAAGAGGTCTGGGCCGGCAATGCGCTGCGCGCCTGGTTGCCGCGAGAAGAGCAGAGCAGCATTTTGAAGGTGACGGTGATGGAACATCACCCGCATTACGCCATGACCGCGCTGTCGCTGGGTGAACAGCCCCTGTGGGTCGGCCGTGTTGACGCACCGCCCGGCCGTGTGCTGCGTATCCGCATCAATGCGGCGGATGTGTCGTTGGTGACGCAACGTCCGGCAGTCAGCAGCATCCGTAATGTGCTGTCGGCCTGCGTGGTGGAATGCCTTGACGTGGGCGAACAGGTAGAGGTGAAGCTGGATATCGGGGGGCAAATTCTATGGGCGCGTATCACGCCCTGGGCGCGGGACGAACTGGCGCTGACGGCTGGGCAACGTCTCTACGCTCAGGTCAAAAGCGTGTCGATTACGCCATGATGTCTTCCCTGCCCGCCACGGCACCACACCTGCGTGGGCCGTGGTGGCGTCAGGCCAGCACCCGGCGGCGAATCACCTCGGCGATGCCGGGTTGTTCATGATGTTCGATCACCAGATCGGCGTGAGCTTTGACGTCATCGGCGCTGTTGCCCATCGCGACACCCAACCCGGCGGCGGACAACATGCTGATGTCGTTGTAGTTATCGCCGAACGCCACCACCTCGTCCATGCTGAACCCTTGCGATTCCACCCACCGTTGCAGTAACCGGCCTTTGCTGTTGCCGGTTTGGGCGATATCCACCTGATCCATCCATGACCATTCGCAGGCCAAACCTAACTCCTCTTCAACCCGTTTGGCGAAGTCATTCAGCACGGCGGTATCGGTATGGTGGGTGGCGAATTTCCAAATAGAACGGCTGTTGTCGGTGGCGGTCATCAGGTCGTCCACCTGACGAAACACCGGCCGCTGTGATTCCGGCAGTTGTTCCGCCCAGGTCTGCGTGCGGGTAATGTGACCGGTAATGTGTTGATAGAGCATCGCATCGTCCGCGTACATCAGGCCGTGGATGGCGAATTGCTGTAAGCGTTGCAGCACGCTTTTGGCCTGCGTCGGCGTCAGCGGGTTGGCGTCGCGGGTTTGCCCGGTCTGGTAGTCGTACAGGTAGGTGCCGTTGCAGCAGATAGCCGGGGTATCCAGCGCCAGCGCCTGATAAAACGGATGGATAGCCGAGTGGTGGCGGCCGGTCACGATGATGACCTTGATCCCGGCCTGTTGGGCTAGCGCCAGCGCCTGTAAGGATTCCGGTAAAATCGTTTTCTTTTGCGTTAACAAGGTGCCGTCCAGATCGAGGGCAATGATGCGATAGGTCATGGTATTCTCAACGGGTTATCGGGTTCACTTCTTTGGGATGGTACACTGGAAGCCATTCAAAGTAACAGGGCCTTTTTCCGTGCGGGTTCTCACGTCAGGAGCCTGTACCGATGAACGAAAGCATAGCCTGAGTTAACGAGGCGCACCTGTCGCCTCAGCGGTGCCAACAAGGAGAATCGAATGCAGCAAGTGGTTTATATCGCCAGTCCGGAAAGTCAGCAGATCCATGTCTGGCAACTCGCTTCCAGCGGGGAGTTGAGCTTGTTACAGGTGGTTGATGTTCCCGGACAGGTGCAGCCGATGGTTATCGCGCCGGATAAACGTCACCTGTACGTCGGGGTGCGTCCTGAGTTTCGGCTGATCAGCTATCGGATTGATGCACAAGGGAAACTGAGTGAAGCCGGTGTAGCGCCGTTGCCGGGCAGCCCGACGCACCTGTCTACCGATCAGCGTGGGCGTTTCCTGTTCAGCGCCTCTTACAGCGACGCCTGCGTCAGCGTCAGCCCGATTGGCGACGACGGTGTGGTGCAGGCGCCTGTCCAGCAATTAGACGGGTTGGAAGGGTGCCATTCCACCAATATCGACCCGGCTAACCGTGTGTTGTGGGCACCTTGCCTGAAAGAAAATCGTATCCGTTTGTATGACGTCGCCGACGATGGACGTTTGACTGAAAGCCAGCCCGCAGAACAGCGTGCGGCGGCGGGTGCCGGGCCGCGCCATATGGCTTACCACCCGAATAACCGTTTTACCTACTGCATCAACGAACTGAACAGTTCAGTGGATGTGTTCGAACTGGATGCGCAGGGCGAAGGCAAACGCATTCAGACGCTGAACGCCATGCCGGCCGATTTCACCGGCACTTGCTGGGCGGCGGATATCCATATCACGCCGGACGGTCGTCACCTGTATACGACGGATCGTACCGCCAGTCTGATTTCCATTTTCCAGGTATCGGCACAGGACGGTATGCTGACGCTGGCCGGGCACCAGCCGACGGAAACCCAGCCGCGCGGTTTTAACATCGACCATAGCGGCCGTTTCCTGATCGCTGCGGGTCAGAAATCCCATCACATTGAGGTTTACGGCATTCAGCCGGACAACGGTAGCCTGACGCCGCTGGCGCGCTATGCGGTTGGTCAGGGGCCGATGTGGGTGTCGGTACTGGCGCTGGATTGATAACGAATACCGGCAGATAGCAGAAAATTAACGCGCTGCGGTAACGCAGCGCGCATTCTCCCGGCGGGTTAGCCGCGGTATTCGATAATCGACAATCCGGCGTTGTAGTCGGTGCTATAGATAATCCCTTGTGCATCGACAAACACGTCGCAGGATTGAATAACCTGAGGGCGGCCGGGGCGTTTATCGATCATGCGCTCGGGCGCGGCGGGCACCAGCGCGCCGGTTTCTTTCGGCCGATACGGGTTGCTGATGTCGTAAGCGCGCACGCCGGCATTCTGGTAGGTGGCGAAGATCAGCGTCGAGCTAATGAAGCTGCCCGGTCGGTTTTCATGCAGATTGTGCGGGCCGAAGTGCGCGCCTTTCTTCACATAGTCGGTTTCACTGGGTTGCGGGAAGGTGGCGATGCTGACCGGGTTGGACGGCTCGCGGATATCAAACACCCAAATCAGCTTTTCGCCGTCTTCCTGATTATCCAGCACCGCTTCATCCAGCACGATCAGCAAGTCGCGGTCCGGCAACGGCAGCGCCGTGTGCGTACCGCCGCCAAACGGCGGGCTCCAGTTGCGATGGCTGATGAGCCGCGGCTGGGTGCGATCGCTGACGTCCAGCAGCGTCAGGCCGCCGTCGCGCCAGCTGCCGTAAGCGGTATCGCCGCTGACAATCGCGTGGTGCAGCGCGTAGCGTTTGCCTTCCGGCCAGCTCGGTGTTTCACCGACGGCGGTGTGCATACCTGGCAGCCAGTAACGGCCGGCGACCTCCGGTTTGCGCGGGTCAGCCAGGTCGATGGTCAGAAAAATGTAGTCGCTGTAGCCATCCAGTAACGCGGAAACGTATGCCCAGCGTCCGCCCACGTACCAGATGCGGTGGATGCCGATGCCATCAAGCGGCAGGAAGCTGATTTCACGCGGTTGGTCCGGTGTGGCGATATCGAATATCCGTAACCCGGCGCTCCAGTGTTTATCCTGTTGACCGGTGCTGACCGTCTCCGCCACCGAGCGAGTGTAGTAGACTTTTTCTTCGGCGAAGCGCGCATCGGCGAACAGATCGCGCGCGTTGACCACCAGCAGCAGGTCATCGTGGGTTTGCAAGTGGATGTTCCAGGTGCCCGGCGGCGCGGCGATAAAACCGGCCGGTTTAGGGTTTTTCGGGTCACGCACATCGACGATGGAAACACCCTGCGACACCATGTGTCCGATATAGGCGTAACCACGATGCACCATCACCTGTACGCCATCAGGACGCCCGCCCTGATCGCTGTGTCCAATCAGCCGCATGTTGCGGCTGTATTCCGGCATGGGCAGGGGCGCTGATGCCATATAAGCCTCCGTTATAACAGATCTTTATTTGCTTTTGGCTTCCAGTGTAGCAAACCACGGAGCGATAAAGTCATTGGTCTGGCCCCATCCCGGGATGATTTTCGCCAGCCCCGCCACATTGACCGGCCCTGGCTGGCTGACCAGTAACGCCTGTGGAATGCTGGCGGCGCGGAATTCGTACGTTGGCGGCGTCGGTTCGCCGGCTATCTTGTTAGCCACCAGACGCAGGTTGACCTTGCCGATCAGTTTCGGGTCCACCGCCACGCTCACTTTCCACGGGCTATTGGCTTCACGCATCAGTTGCAGATCCTGATTGGAAATATCGATGCTGTAGAGCTTTACCTCGGTACGACCGTTTTCTTTCAGCGCCTTGTACGCTCCCTGACTGAAGGCATCCCAGGCCCCCCAGATAGCGTCAATCTTACCTTTCGGGTATTTCGCCAGAATCGCGCCCACTTTATTGGCGGTATCGCCCTGCACATCAGAGGAGACGGCGCCGATGGATTCCAGCTCTTTAATGCCGGGATTGTCTTTCAGGATCTGCTGGTACGCCGTCTGGCGGCGTTCCATCGGCGGGAAGCCTGCCACCCACAGTTTGATGATGTTGGCTTTGCCGTTGAAATCCTTCACTAACTGGCCCAGTGATTCGTTGGCCAGCGAAGCGTCGTCTTGCTGGGTCACGGTAACGCCGGGGATGGTTTTATCGACCGCAGTATCAAACACCGCCACCTTGATGCCGCTGTCGACAATGCGTTGGATAAGGTCGGTGGAATAGGGCGCACGACCCTGCGACAGGATAATGCCGTCGTATTTCTGGCTGATGGCCTGGTTGACGAAATCCTGAAATTTAGCGTCGTCGCCGTTGCTCAGGAAGGTACTGATTTTGAACCCCAGCTTTTTGCCCTCTTCCAATACGCCGGAAACGAACTGGGTGGTGTTGTCGTCTGAACCGAGATTGCGGATCACGGCGATGCGCACCGGTCCCTGATGATTAGCGATGGCGGCCGGTATCGGGGCGGCGGTAGCCGGTGTTTCCGCCGCCAGCGTGGAGAACGACGCCGTCAGGCTCAGTGCCAGCAATGCAGCAGGGAATTTTTTCATTTTCAATCCTCGGTGTTGTTAAGCAAGTGTTGTGAAGCAAGTTCGCAGCTTTATGGATATCTTTATGTCTGGATGTCTATTTTAGTGATGAGGAATCATAGCGGGTAACCGCACAGCGTGCAAAGGGGGCGGATTATGCCTTTTGGGCTTAGCTTATAACTTTTCGTTCAATGGGATAGCAGGCGACGGGAGAGGCGGAAAATAAACGCACCCAGCCGGCTGGGTGCGTGCGGCATGACTTATTGCTCGAAGAATTTGATGTCCTGACCCAGTTTGCACAGGTAACTCAGCGTGTTGCCGCGCTGTTGCAGGCTGGGCAGGTTAAACATAAAGGTGGTGAAGCGTACGGTGTTGTCCGGTTGCACCTGATAACGCATGAACTGCTGGATCGGCGTGCCGTCGTTGGCAACGGTAAAATGTTCATCGCTGAACGACAGCGTGCCGTTATCTACCAGACGATAGGCGTTAATATGCAGGCCGCCGCGGGTCTTGCTGGCCGAGGTGCCCTCCTGTGGTGTACAGGCGGATAAATCAATGGTGACATTGACGCTGCGTCCCTGATTCAGGGCAGTAATCACGTCATCGGCGCTTTTCAGCGATTTGGTCGCCATCGCCGGGGCGGCGGCGGCAAGCAGGGCTGTGCTCAGTAGCAACGGGGTGATACGAGACATTCGATATTCCTCCATGATCGAGAATTGGCCTGGGCGTCGTGACTATCACGTACGGCACAAAGCACACACTGCGTGAAGGTGCAGGCCAACGACGCACGCCGCTAAGTGCGCAACGTGATAATCACGACGAGACACTGTTTATCATGGCAGCGACGAAAGTGCCATGCCGTTTATCCGAATAACGACATGGTCAGAGGTGTTAACAACGGTAACAGACAGGGTAGGAGGCACGGTATAGCAATGGCGAGACGGAAAAAATCAGGCCGGTAGACCGGCCTGATTTTCATGGAGTTACTTGATTTGCATCCCGGGTTGGGCGCCGCTGTCGGGGCTCAACAGGAAGATGTCTTTGCCGCCGGGGCCTGCTGCCATCACCATGCCTTCGGAGACGCCAAAGCGCATTTTACGCGGCGCCAGATTGGCGACCAGTACCGTCAGGCGGCCTTCCAGCGCGCTCGGCTCCGGGTAGGCGGCGCGGATACCGGAGAACACCTGGCGGGTTTGACCACCCAGATCCAGCGTCAGCCGTAGCAGTTTGTCTGAACCCTCTACCATCTCAGCTTTCTGGATCAAGGCTACGCGCATGTCGACTTTGTCGAAATCGGCGAAATCGATGGTGTCCTGAATCGGGTTATCGGCCAACGGGCCGGAGGCCGGTTTGGCGGCTGCGGCCGCTTCCTCTTTGGAGGCGTCCACCATGCCTTGCACGTGTGCGATGTCGATACGGTTAAACAGCGCCTTAAACGCTCCGACCCGATGGTTCGTCAGCGGTTGAGCCAGGTTATCCCAGCGCAGCTCGGTTTGCAGGAAGGCTTCGGCACGTTCCGTCAGCGAAGGCAATACCGGCTTCAGGTAGGTCATCAGCACGCGGAACAGGTTGATGCCCATCGAGCAAATCGCTTGCAGGTCGGCATCGCGGCCTTCCTGTTTGGCGACGACCCACGGCGCTTGTTCGTCGACATAGCGGTTGGCGAGATCCGCCAGCGCCATGATTTCGCGGATAGCCTTGCCGGACTCGCGGCTGCCGTACGCCTCGGCGATGGTCTGTGCGGCGTCGATAAAGGTTTGATACAGCGCCGCATCCGCCAGTTGATCCGCCAGTTGGCCGTCAAAACGTTTGTTGATGAAACCGGCGTTGCGCGACGCCAGATTCACCACCTTGTTGACGATATCGGCGTTTACGCGCTGCACGAAGTCTTCCAGATTGAGGTCGATATCATCAATGCGCGACGACAGTTTGGCGGCGTAGTAGTAACGCAGGCAGTCGGCATCCAGATGTTTCAGATAGGTATCGGCCTTGATAAAGGTGCCGCGCGACTTGGACATTTTGGCGCCGTTTACCGTCACATAGCCGTGCACGAACAGGTTGGTCGGCTTGCGGAAACCGCTGCCTTCCAGCATCGCAGGCCAGAACAGGCTGTGGAAGTAAACGATGTCTTTGCCGATGAAGTGGTACAGCTCGGTGCTGGAGTCTTTACGCCAGAATTCATCGAAATTGAGATCGCCGCGTTTATCGCACAGGTTTTTGAACGACCCCATGTAGCCGATCGGCGCATCCAGCCAGACGTAAAAATATTTACCCGGCGCATCCGGGACTTCGAAACCGAAATAAGGGGCGTCGCGGGTAATATCCCACTGTTGCAGCCCGGAATCGAACCACTCCTGCATCTTGTTGGCGACCTGTTCCTGCAACGCGCCGGAGCGGGTCCAACCTTGCAGCATGTCGCTGAATGCCGGCAAGTCGAAGAAGAAGTGCTCGGATTCGCGCATCACCGGCGTCGCACCGGACACGGCGGATTTCGGGTCGATAAGCTCGGTCGGGCTGTAGGTGGCGCCGCAGACTTCGCAGTTGTCGCCGTACTGATCCGCTGCCTTACATTTCGGGCAGGTGCCTTTTACAAAGCGATCCGGCAGGAACATGCTTTTTTCCGGGTCGAACAGTTGGGAAATCGTGCGGTTCTTGATAAAACCGTTTTCCTTCAGCCGACGATAAATCAACCCGGACAATTCGCGGTTCTCCTCGCTGTGCGTGGAGTGATAGTTGTCGTAGCTGATGTTGAACCCGGCGAAATCCTGCTGGTGTTCCTGACTCACCGTCGCAATCATCTGCTCCGGCGCGACGCCCATCTGCTGTGCTTTGAGCATGATCGGCGTGCCGTGGGCGTCGTCCGCACAGATAAAGTGGACCTGATTGCCGCGCATTCGCTGGTAACGGACCCAAATATCCGCCTGAATGTGTTCGAGCATGTGGCCAAGGTGGATCGGACCGTTAGCATAAGGCAGCGCGCACGTTACCAAAATTTTGTTTGCGACTTGAGTCATAGTGGGGAACTTGCTTGTTGGTTGGTGAATAAATTAAGAAGGAGCCCAGATGTTACCCCATCGCGCCGTAATGCGTAAACCTTGGGGCGACGCGGGCTGCAACAAAACCCCTGCCTGTCGGCGGTGATGACGGTGCCGCTGGGTTTGAGTTGCGCCGGGTGCGGAGAAGTTCCGGCTCTTTTTTCCACATCGGGCATTGTGCGATACACCCACATACGGGCGTTCTGCTATGCTAGGGCCGCTGTGACAATGACTTTAATTCAAACTCAAGGAGCCGGGATGAACGATAAACTCCCCGCGCAAAACCCCGAGATGTTGCGCGCCGTGGTAAATGGCGTACTTTCCTCCTTTTCGCACCCGACGCTGAAAAACAACCTGACCACGCTGAATGCGTTGCATCACTGTGCATTGATGGATGATGTCTTGCATATCGAACTGACTATGCCGTTTGTCTGGCTGAGCGGGATGGCGGATTTAAAAGACAGCGTTAGCGAAGAGCTGTTACGCCTGAGCGGCGCCCGTGAAGTGGAATGGCGATTGACGCATAACATCGCCACGCTGCGCCGCGTTAACAATCAGGCCGGTGTGAAGGGGGTGAAGAATATTATCGCCGTCAGCTCCGGCAAGGGCGGCGTCGGCAAATCCAGTACCGCGGTGAATATGGCGTTGGCGCTGGCGGCCGAAGGGGCGAGCGTCGGCATTCTGGACGCGGATATTTACGGGCCGTCCATCCCCACCATGCTGGGGGCGGCCAACGAACGGCCGACTTCGCCGGATGGGCAACACATGGCGCCGATCATGGCGCATGGTCTTGCCACCAACTCCATCGGTTATCTGGTCACCGACGATAACGCCATGGTATGGCGCGGGCCGATGGCCAGCAAGGCGCTGCTGCAACTGTTGCAGGATACGCTGTGGCCGGATCTGGATTATCTGGTGTTGGACATGCCGCCGGGCACCGGCGACATCCAACTGACGCTGGCGCAGAATGTGCCGGTCACCGGTGCGGTGGTGGTCACCACGCCGCAGGACATCGCGCTGGTGGATGCGATGAAAGGCATCGTGATGTTCGAGAAGGTGAAGGTGCCGGTATTGGGCATCGTAGAGAACATGAGCGTGCACATTTGCAGTAACTGCGGGCATCTGGAGCCGATTTTCGGCACCGGCGGCGCGCAAAAACTGGCGGAAAAATACCACTGCGCCTTGCTGGGCCAGTTGCCGCTGCATATTTCGCTGCGTGAAGACCTCGACCGTGGCGAGCCGACGGTGGTCAGCCAGCCGGACAGCGAGTTTACCCAGTTGTACCGCGAACTGGCAGGGCAGGTTGCAGCCCAGCTGTTCTGGCAGGGTGACGTGATCCCGACGGAAATCGCGTTTCGCGCGGTGTGACCGTCTTAAACGGATACCGTGATGTGAGGCGGTATCCGTTGTTTTTACCGCCCGACGTAACGTGACGACCGGATGCTGAGCGTACCGATAGCATAAGCGTACCGATAGCATAAGCGTACCGATAGCATCAGCCCGCGTAATGCTGGCGCGAATCGTGCTAACTCCCTATAATTGCCGCGTCCAGACACGTCAGGCCGTATTCCGCAATCAACCACGCAGGTTGCGGGTGACTCTCTCAGGCGGACGATTTCGAACGAATCGTGCCTGAACCGTACGGCGTGTCCCCCTCCTTTTTTATTTTAATCAGGTCTTTATTGCCATGACTGATAAGTCTCGCCAGTGTGTCATCATCGGGATTGCCGGCGCGTCCGCGTCCGGAAAAAGTCTTATTGCCAGCACTCTGTATCGCGAATTACGCGATCAGGTCGGTGATGAACACATCGGCGTTATTCCGGAAGACAGCTACTACAAGGATCAATCCCACCTGACCATGGACGAACGGGTCAAAACCAATTACGACCACCCCAGCGCGATGGATCACAGCCTGCTGTTGCAACACTTGCAGATGCTTAAAGCCGGTCAGCCGATCGCGCTGCCGCAATATAGCTATGTGCAGCACACCCGTTTGCAGGAAACGGTGCATCTGGCGCCGAAAAAGGTGATTATCCTGGAGGGTATCCTGCTGTTGACCGATGCCCGGTTGCGTGAAGAGCTGAATTTTTCGATTTTTGTCGATACCCCGCTGGATATCTGCCTGATGCGCCGTATGCGTCGTGATGTTAATGAGCGCGGCCGCTCAATGGATTCGGTGATGGAGCAATATCAGAAAACGGTACGGCCGATGTTCCTGCAATTTATCGATCCGTCCAAGCAGTATGCGGACATTATCGTACCGCGCGGCGGCAAAAACCGTATCGCCATCGATATTCTGAAGGCGAAAATCAGCCAGTTCTTTGAATAGGCCGATTTGCTGAGAAAATCCTTAAAGCAGGTGGAATCAGCGTGGTATTTCCGGCGCTGCTGTGGCAGTTTGAACACCTGCAAAAGTCTGACTGGAGAAGATGATGAGACTGTGCGACCGTGACATTGAAACCTGGCTGGATGACGGCCGTCTGGTGATTACGCCGCGTCCCCCGATTGAACGGATTAACGGAGCTACGGTGGATGTGCGGTTGGGCAATCAGTTCCGGGTGTTCAGCGGCCATACCGCACCGTTTATCGACTTGAGCGGGCCGAAGGATGAAGTGAGCGCCGCGCTGGATCGCGTCATGAGTGATGAGATCAATTTGGCGCAAGGCGATGCCTTTTTCCTTCATCCGGGTGAGCTGGCGTTGGCGGTGACGCTGGAATCGGTCACGCTGCCGGATAATTTGGTCGGCTGGCTGGATGGCCGCTCCTCGTTGGCGCGTCTGGGGTTAATGGTGCATGTGACCGCTCACCGTATCGATCCAGGCTGGCAGGGGTGCATCGTGCTGGAGTTCTACAACTCGGGTAAATTACCGCTGGCGTTGCGCCCCGGTATGATCATCGGCGCGTTGAGTTTCGAGCCGCTCTCCGGCCCGGCGGCTCGGCCGTATAACCGCCGTGAAGATGCGAAATACAAGGATCAGCAAGGCGCAGTGGCAAGCCGGATCGATAAAGACTAGCTGGGCCAGAGGCGACAGCGAATGAGGATGGCATGAGAAGATTGTTGACCGCGCTGGTGATACTGCTGGTGGTGCTGGCCGCCGGTATGACGGCGTTGGTGGTGTTGATCAACCCGAATGATTTCCGGGCGTATATGGTGCGTAAGGTTGAGGCGCGCACCGGTTACCGATTGAACCTGGACGGCGACCTGCGCTGGCATGTCTGGCCGCAACTGAGCATTCTGTCGGGCAATTTGTCGGTGAGTGCGCCAGGGGCCGCCGCTCCGGTGATCAGTGCTGAGAATATGCGGCTGGACGTGAAGCTATGGCCGTTGTTATCTCATCAACTGGAAGTGAAGCAGGTGATGCTGAAAGGCGCGGTTATTCGTCTGACGCCGGACAGCGAAGCGAAAGTGGCGGGCCCGGCGCCGATTGCGCCGGCGGGCTCATCGGTGTCGGAACCGGAAACGCCGTGGCGTTTCGATGTTAATCGGGTGGAGGTCGCCGATAGCGTGCTGGTGTTCCAGCGGGGTAACGCGCCGGTGCTGAATGTGCGGGATATCAACCTGAAAATGGAGAGCGACGACACCCGGCAGGTGAGGGTATCGCTTTCCAGCCGCTTTAACCGTGATCAGCGCGATTTGTCGTTTTCTCTTGATGCCTTGCTGGATATGCAAAACTATCCGCAACAGGTCGGTGCCGATATCGGCAGCGTCAACTACCAGTTGCAGGGCGCAGGTCTGCCGACGGAAGGTATCAGCGGTAAAGGCGCGATTCGCGGCAGTTATCAGCGCCAGCCAGAGAAACTGACCGTCAACCAGTTTACGCTCAGCGCCAATAATAGTCAGCTAAATGGATCGCTGTCGGCCACGTTCGGCACGACGCCGGAATACGTGCTGGCCTTGCAGTCGGAAAAACTGGATCTGGATGCATTGCTGGGCCTGGCGCATACCTCTTCGGCCAGCGAGAGCGGCGACAAAACGGTCATCGCCAGGCCGGTATTTTCGCATGAGCAACCGCCGGAGCCTTATCAGGGGCTGCGTAATTCCATTGCCCGGGTAGCGGTAAATGCCAATACGCTGATCTACCACGGTATGAGCATCAATCAGTTTGTCCTGAAAGGCAGTAATCAGCACGGCAACGTCAAGGTGGCCGACTTTAGCGGTCAGATTGGTGACGGCCGTTTCTCTATTCCGGGGAGTATGGATGTTGATGCTTCTCCTGCGATCACGATTCAGCCAACCCTGAGCGCGTTGCCGTTGTCGGCGTTGCTGTCGGTGTTTGATCTGCCCGACGGTCTGGACGGTAAGCTGAGTCTGCGAGGCCGGCTAAGTGGTAATGAGCTGTCGCGGCAGGCGGTGATATCGCAGTGGCGCGGCACGGCGGCGGTACAGTTCGACGCATTACGGCTCTCCGGGCTGAATATTCAGCAACTGATCCAGCAGGCGGTGGCGCGCAGCAATAGCGGCGTTCAGGTGCCGGATGACTATACCCGCTATACCGATATTCAACAGATGCGCGGCGAGGCGACGCTTAACGCCGGCAAGCTGGATTTGCAGTCATTATCCGGGCAGTCTGACGTGTTGGCATTACAGGGCGACGGGCAGTTCGATTTAGCGGCGCAGCGCTGCGATATCAACGTCGATGTGCGGATAACGCAAGGGTGGAAAGGGGATGGGCAGTGGGTTCAACTGTTGCGGGATACGGCGATTCCTTTCCGGTTGTATGGCGAATTCGGTAACCTGAACTACCAGTTGCAGGTTGATCAGGTTCTGCGTAAGCGCTTGCAGGATGAAATGAAAAAACGCCTGAACGACTGGGCCGAGAAAAATCAGCCTGCGTCTAAAACCCCGGCGACGGGCCTGTGATCTGTATTCGCTATTTCCGGTGAAACCCTGTTTGTTGCTGTTGACAAACAGCTATATTGTCTTGTGAATGGTGAAGTTTGTCCGGTCAGTGAATAATTTCGTGCGGGATAAAC
>NZ_SZVX01000023.1:0-76120 GCF_007210685.1 Dickeya sp. ws52 | reverse complement strand
TCTGTGATGGAAGCACCACAGTTGATTTTATCGCCAAGGCGGGATGCAGGCTGGCCGTTGATGAATACCCCGGAAGAACCCTGAGCGACCTGCATGGAAGGGCCATCTTTATTACAGGCCGCCATACTCTGGGTGGCGATAACCGCGGCCAGACTATTAATAAACACATTCGGGGAACCGGTGAGGAGCGTGCCTGCCTTCGACATGCTGCTGGCACCGGACTCCGCTATGCTGTCGCGTGCTTTTTCTGCCAGCACGCCGGTCCCCCAGCCAACCGCAAAACTGAGGCCAACCAATAACACGCCAACCCCCAGGCAGGAGGAGGCAATCCCCGCCATAAACAACGCGCCGGCAGCAATGCCCCCAACGGCCGCAATCAGCCCACCGACAATGGTGCCGGCAATCATGCCCGCCAAAGCCCCCGAGTGCCCAATCCCATCCCCAACGCGCGCCGCTTCAAACATAACAATGTTCCTTATCGTTACTGGTTAAACGTAAAGCTCCCCAGCAGGGCGTTGAACCGGGATGCATCGACATCAGATAACACGGCGGTTTTCGACAGGGTGAAAACAAGAATGTGTGCGCTATCCAGCGCAAATACCGCCTGCTGCTGCCAGATACGCTGACCATCGCGGAGATAACTTGCCTGGACACTTTCACCTTCCAGCACCTGCTGACCCAGCCAGATCGCCTCACGCGGCTGTGTTTTCCACCCCTTGAGATGCTGCGACATCAGTGCCAGTTGCCGATCGATATAGTCGTTTAGCGACTCCCCCTCATTGAACGTGTCGCGGGTAACCGTAATGGCAGCGTCGCCTTCTTTTCCGGGTACAAATGCATTTACCGTACGATCCTTGTAGCCGTCAGGCAGTGTGATACAGCCCTCGGTAAAGGCACAGTGGGCGGGAGATTGAGTCGTCAAAATAAAAGCCTCGAATAATGATGGGATGCCATAATCGGTAGCCGCCATGTCAATAGGCATAGCGGACAACCTGCTGATTATTTATTCAAATCAATACGATCACTGCCGATCACATCGATGTGCACACCCTTGATCTGAATATTGCCGTTCTTGAAAATGGTCAGTGACCCGCCCCCTGCAGTTGACAGCGTGATATCACCACCGGTCGAGGTGATCGTGATGTCTCCCGTCACCGTCAATTTATCGTTGCCCGTCACGTCCGTTTCACGGCCCGCCCCTATCGCAACTTTCTGCGCCCCCTGAATATCGGTTGCCTGATTTTCGACGATTTTCAGTACCTGATGGCGCCCCACAACACTCACCTGATCCCGCCCGACGTTTTCTGCGTGATCGACGCCCACCCCTGTACTGCGGTTATTGAGCACCACGGTGTTCATGTCCTTCTGGGCGTGGATAAACACCTCTTCCTGCCCGGCCTGGTCTTCGAAGCGCAGCTCGTTGAACCCGGCCCCCTTGTGGGTACTGGTGCGCAGCGAGGTGCGGGTCTTGCTGGCCGGCAGCGGATACGGCGACGGGTTGGTGGCGTGAAAGGTGCGACCGGTCACTATCGGCTGGTCGGGGTCGCCCTCCAGAAAACTCACCACCACTTCATGGCCGATGCGCGGAATGGCGATTAATCCGTACTGCCCGCCGGCCCAGCCCTGACTGACGCGCACCCAGCAGGAGCTCTGGTCATCGCTGGCACCGTAGCGGTCCCACGGGAACTGCAGCTTTACCCGGCCAAATTCGTCGCAGTAAATCTCTTCGCCCGCCGGGCCGACCACAGTGGCAATCTGCGGGCCGTCCACCATCGGCTTGTACGGCATGGCCGCCCGCCAGGTGGTGGTGGCCTTCACCACCTCGAAACTGTTGCTAATGGTGGTCGGCTCGCCGCCACTTTCCTCTTCCAGCGCCTGCGGCTGCTGGCCGCTGTGGGTCACCGCCACCACCTGCCAGGCCAGGTTGAATGCCGGGTTCGGGTGCTCGGTCAGGGTAAAGGTGCCACCCGGCTGTAGTTCAGCGGCGTTGGATTCGCCGCTGCCGGTCATCGCCCCGGCACGCAGCGCGTCCAGCCGGTAGCCGGTAAACGCCTTGCCGCTCGGGTCCTGCTTGAAGCGGCCGGGATAATCAAAGTGCTGGTAGGACTCGCGCTGGTGCGCCAGCTCGCTGCTCATCCTGTTATGCAGCAGCCCGTAGGCCGGCGTTTTGAAGCTGTAATCCTTCAGCGCCACCTCGGCGGTACTGACCGCTTCGGCGTAGCGGAAACGGCGCACATACGCGCCTTCGGTCAACCCCTGCGTAGCGAGATTGAAGAACAGTTCCGGGCCTTTGGTCAGTGCACCGGCGTCATCGGCAAACACCACCCGGTGCTTACCGGCTTCAAACTCGTGGAAATAGAACAGCCCTTCTTCTGCCGCCAGCCGGTTGATGAACGCCAGGTCGCTTTCACGGTACTGCACGCAGTATTCACGTACTGCGTGGTCATGGCGCAGGGCAAAGGCAAAATCGGTGATCCCGGCTTCTTCCAGCAGGGTGCCGATAATCGCGTCCGGTTTTTGGGTCTGGAAGATGCGGGCGTTGGTGCGCAGCCCCAGCCGCCACAGCGCCGGGCGCACCTCGGCCTGGTAGCGGGTGCGGCGAAAGCCGGTGTCGCCCTGGGCAAAGCGGCTGACGATGCCGCTGACCCGGCGCTGCAGTTCGCCTTCATACCACACCAGCAGCTCACATGGCTGGTCCAGCACCGCGCCGAAGTCGATGCCGGGCTGGCTGCTGGCCAGATTGAGCGACAGCGCAAACGGCTGGTTCAGCGCCTCGCTCAGCTCAAAATCCACCACCGCGAAGGTGGTGTCCGGCAACGCGCCGACCTTCACGGTAAACTGCAATCCGGTACTGTTGGCCACCTGACTTTCTCCTTATTCCCTGTCTGCGTCCGCCCTCAGCGATGACCCCTTTCATCGCTCAGGGCAGGCTGACAATGACAACACCCGGACCGAAGTCCGGGTGACGGCGTGAATTACGCTTCGATCGGCGCGCGCCAGTCGTCGGAGCCGGAGGTGCCGGCGACGGTGTGCTCCCAGTCCACCTTGCGGTAGGCCAGCGACACTTCGATCAGCTGGGTGTAATCCTGCTTGGACGGGTCCTGGCAGTGCGGCATCTGGTTGTTGATGTCGACGATGGTGGCGTCGGTCAGGGTGGTGGTGAAGAAATGCTCCTGCTTGCCTTCGACGGAGGTGCGGTACCACTTCAGGGTCACGGTCGGCAGCATTTCACCGGAGGCCAGCGCGTTATACAGCAGCGGCACGGCCTTGTTCAGCGCGACGGTGAACTTGAACGGTTTGTGCACGCGCTGACCGGCTGGCTGACCGGACTGCGGGTCGGTCGGGACGGTGACGATGTGTTTGAATTCCTGCACCAGCATCTCGTCTTCGTGGCCCTGCACGTAGATGTTACCGACGGAGTCGGAGGTGAAGGCACCGGCGGTGATGTTGCCCTGAGTTTTCCCTTCGATGCTGATATAGCATGGAGTTGGCATAGTCTTGCTCCTTGTTGTTGAACGGTTAGTGTGACTTCACTGTTTACAAAGCAATGACTGTGCCAGTTTTTATTTAATTGTTTTTAAAGGGAAAAATAATATCGTCATTTTCCCTAAGTCAAATTTGAGCAAAAAATTGCTCAGACACCCTCGAAACGATGACGATCATTTGCAAAACCTGCCTGAGCAGTCGGATTGTTCTGCAATCTGAGCAAGAAATTGCCTGTGCTTCGCATTTATTCTGATATTTTTACTTAATATTTTAGAGAGGAATATCCTTGAAAGGTCACAGCGATTAATTCAGAACGACAGTTAAAAAAACGCCAATTATTAATCCAGCTAATAATTATTAAAATAACAGAAGGCACTCAAATCTCTTTATTACAGCGCATTTTTCACTTATCTTGCTTAGGCCTTTGGCAAAATCCATTGGCGGGGATTTGCAGCCCCAAACCATGTTTCCCATCAGCGTTCATATGCTGGTGTGCCTGAGTACGTCCGTTATGGCGGTTCAGGCAGGGGAGGATTCGTCCTCGCCGGAACTTGGAAACATGGCCGGTACTGCAAACCCTGTCTGAATCGCCACCAGCAGTAGACTCAGGGTTAATCCTATGACGATGAATAAGCAGGACTGGCATAACGCCGATATCATTGCAGGCCTTCGTAAAAAACACACCACACTGGCTGCTTTGTCCCGACAAGCAGGACTGAGCTCCTCTACTCTCGCTAACGCACTCACACGCTCTTGGCCGAAAGGCGAAAAACTGATTGCCGATGCACTCGGTGTGGAACCCGCCGAAATCTGGCCCAGTCGATACTTTGATGACGAAGGAAATAAACTGGAAAAGAAAATTAGAAATTCTTGATTCCACACCAGGGAAAAACTGCTATAGCAATTTAATGGTTATGAAAAACCCACCAGAGGTACACGGTAATCCCCACATTTTTAGCACTTCCCAGAAGTAGGAACACTATGCGGCTATAGCTAGCTGCCGTGCTAGGGGGATTACCTCTACCTTCTCTACCTTCACATAGGCGATAAAGCTACCTGTGTGGTCACGCCTCCCACCAATCGCTTAACATTATCGCGGACAGAATCAGAGGGGGACTACAGCCTGGGCATTGGTAAACCAGAAGACAGAGTATAGGGTTCAGTAACAAACTGATTTATAAGAAGTCCAACGCATTGATGTACTGACAGGTAGAACCGACTCTCTGTCAACCTGGCAAATAGCTCGGCCACAGCAGGCCATGGCATTAATGAGGCCAGAGAGTACGGATGTTTATCAGGGCTCACAAAGCCGTATAAATATATGTGTGTGACTACGTTGTCAGAAAAAATCAACCCATGCTTATACAGGTCGGTGCCCATATGGTTATAGCGCTTCGTTTTATGGTTCCTTTATTGAACCCTCAACCAGAAAAAATAAAAATAAAAATATTTATAATCAATTAAATACACCATGAACTACAGAGACCCCAGCCCACCACTTACATATCCGGATACGTCCGGGAAAGTCCTTAAAGCCCGCATCCAACCTAGGTTTGCGGGCTTTTTTGTTTCCGTCATTATCCGACGATATCCGGCTAAATCCGCTGATTATTGGTATACGTATTGGTATACGGTACGATATATACCAAAAGGCGTATACCAATCATCAAGGATATCTCCCAATGGCACGGACAACCCGCCCCCTCACCCATACCGAAGTGCAAAAAGCCAAAGCGGCAGACAAAGACCTGACACTGCATGACGGCAACGGGCTATTCCTCTTAGTCAAAATCACCGGGAAAAAACTGTGGCGGTTCCGTTACCAGAAACCAACCACAGGCCAACGTACCATGATTGGTTTTGGCGCTTACCCGGCATTGTCATTAGCCGATGCCCGCGCCATGAGAGACGAAAAACTGTCGTTGTTAGCCAAGGGGATAGATCCACAGGAAAAAATGGCTAAGGAAATCGAAGAAGCGCAAATCGCCGTAGAAAGCCTTTTCATTAATGTTGCGCGTAGCTGGTTCACGCTGAAACAGACCACAGTTAGCACCGACCACGCCAAAAACATTTGGCGGTCACTGGAAAAAGACGTGCTCCCGGCGATTGAAAATATCCCCGTGCAACAAATCAAAGCCCGCACACTGATACAGGCGCTGGAGCCGATTAAAGCCCGTGGCGCACTGGAAACCGTCAGGCGGTTAGTACAACGCATCAACGAAATTATGGTTTACGCGGTTAACACCGGGCTGATTGATGCTAACCCCGCCTCCGGCATTGGTATGGCCTTTGAACGCCCCAAAAAACAGCATATGCCGACCATTCGGCCAGAAGAGCTACCCGCGCTGATGCGCACCATTGCGATGTCTAACCTCTCCATTCCTACCCGCTGCTTGCTGGAATGGCAATTACTGACACTTATTCGCCCGGCTGAAGCCTCCGCCACAGCATGGGCTGAGATCGATATCGAGAAAAAAACGTGGAGCATCCCGGCTGAAAGAATGAAAGCTAAGCGCGATCATATTGTGCCGCTCAGCGAACAGGCACTGGAACTTCTCGACATCATGCACCCTATCAGCGGCAACCGGGAGTATGTTTTCCCCAGCCGTAACGATCCTAAAAAGCCGATGAACAGCCAGACTGCCAACGCAGCACTAAAACGCATCGGCTACGGTGGAAAACTGGTTGCTCATGGTTTACGCTCAATAGCCAGCACCGCCATGAATGAAACCGGTTTTAATCCTGATGTGATTGAAGCGGCGTTAGCGCATTGTGATAAGAATGAGGTTAGACGGGCTTATAACCGCTCTACTTACTTTGAACAGCGTATAGAGTTGATGGAATGGTGGGGGCATTTAGTTAAAAAAATCTGAAAGGAAAACTGATGAGACTATTAAAATTCACTGCATTAAACGTCTATGGATACCTCAACTTCAATATCGACTTTAATAAAGATATATCATTTATCGTTGGTGCCAATGGTTCAGGTAAAAGCACAGCAATTAAATTGATTCAGTCACTATTCACTTTAGATCTTAGAGAACTAACATCGATTCCATTTGAAAGTCTAGATTTAACCTATGAAGACAAAATGAAAAAACAAAGAATAACATCATCGAAAGATAAGATCTTGCTAAAAATAATACATGGTGATGAAAATGAGCCACTGGAAATACCAATAATAAACAAAGAGGAATACATTACATCAGAATATAATGACGAGTTTTATTCTCATATTGAAAGAGAACTACTAACAAAAAAAACATACAAAAAAATAAGAGCAACAATACCCCCAGTGTTTTTAGGATTAGATAGAAAATCTTATGGATTAGAATCTGAGCTATATGATACTGATCTAGGCATTTTAAACCGGAAGGACTTATACACACATAGAAAAATGATGAGTAGGAAAAATTTAGCTATAACAGGAAGTTTAGCTGAGGCTCTTCTATCTGTTCAAATGATATTACAAGAGCAGTATAGAAAAATAAGAGAATTTGAAGATAAACAATCCGTATATTTAAGAGACAGAATACTTAAATCTTCATTTAAATTTTCATCATTTTCTGACATAGATATAAACGAGAATAAACTTAACTGGCAAGATAAGAAAAATATATTAAAAAGACGCGAGGAAATAACAGATGCGGTAAAAAAATAGGAAGCAATGATAAATCATTAATAGTTGACATTGAAAGTTTTTTTGACCAGCTAGAAGAATTATTTAATACATTAAAAAACGATGGTCTGAACGTTGAATGGTTGCTTAACAAAGCTCATATAGACAGAATTTCTGACATATTGGAGGTTATAGATGAATATAACGAGAAAACAGAAAAAATGTCCAAACCCATTAACAACTTCCTAAAATCAATTAATTCATTTTTGATCGACTCAAGAAAAAAAATTGAAGTTAATGCCGTTGGACGACTTACTGTTATAAGAGATGATGGTAAAAAATGCAATATTGATATTCTGTCGTCAGGAGAACGACAGTTATTGGTTTTAATTGCAAATGTAATTCTAAACAAATATACAAACTTAAGCAGAGTTATAATTATTGATGAGCCTGAGATATCTTTGCATTTAAGATGGCAAGAGCGATTCTCAGAAGAAATTATATCTATAAACCCTGAAACTCAATTTATTTTAGCCACCCACTCGCCTGATATTGTCGGTGATCTAACAGAAAAATGCTTACGAGTTGGAGCGTAATTATGTTAGAGCGGAGATTAGCTGCAAAAAAAGCAAAATCAGTTTTTTTCGAAGAAAGAAACACTATTGACATTTATATTGAAGATACTGCTATTGGATATCGAAAAATTTACAAATGCATTTTAAGCCGTTTACTCGGTGAGAATTTCCTGATCAATGACATATTTCCTCTTGGCGGTAAAAGTGCTGTTTTATGCTCTTGGGAGAACGATGAGAACAAAAGAAACAGGCCAAGAATTTATATAGTTGATGGTGATATAGATCTCTTAAGCGGCATTAGAGTATGTCAAGACGGTTTATATACTCTTCCATATTATTGCATAGAGAATCTATTTATTTGTGAAAGATCAATAATAGACATACTAGTTGAAGAAGACCCAGAGAAAGAGCATGATGAGCTTTATGGACTTCTAGATTTTGAAGGATGGGAAAGAGCAAACGAGAAATTACTATTTGATTTATTCATTACATACTCGATTGTGAAAAAACACGCCCCACATTTTACTAATGTTAACTATCAAGTAAGTAAATTAGTAAACAATAATAGAGGTGAATTAGACCCAGAAAAAGTAAAAAGAAGAATATCAGATCTCGATAGAGCCGTTTTAGATAAAATATCAACAGATGAATTAAAAGAAGAGAAAGAGAAAATAATGCTTAATATAAAAGATGACATGAGAATAAAAAAATACATATCTGGAAAAGACTATCTTCTGCCATTAATAATTACGCGTATGAAAAGTATTGTCAACACTAAAATAAGCAATTTAAACTTCAAAAATAGAATATCTAATAAATGTTATTTAGGAGACTTACAAGATATATCAAAAAGTATTTTATACTAAAATGTTATAATCACCCTGTGATATGCCAAGTTAAAAAGACATATCACAGAACAATCATACTCAATGATTTTACCAATAATTGGAAAATAAGTTATAGCATGACTATTTATAAATTAAGTTTAGGTATAATAACTTAATGACAAAAATGACACAGAAAATAATTTTTAAATAAATTATTTCATGAGGATAAGTGGATTGACTGAGCGCAACCAACACACTTGATGTGAGATTTCAAGTCAGGGAATACATTAAACCATTCACGCGCAATTGTGCCCCCGCCACGCCTGCCCGCTTTATGTAGCAGTTTTCATGCAGTTGCATGGAGGCGCTCAGGCCTTGCCAATACTGGCGCGACAGGGCTAATTGAGAGGTAAGTTTCACATGCAAATTCATGCACTGTACACATGCACGATCAAAAAATCGCTAGCCAGAGAAAAAGTCTCAAAAAAAAGCCCGCGCGATGGCGGGCGATATGCTGATATTAAAACCAATGAAATGATAATACTGCTAATTAATTCAATTCGCAGTATTGTGCCCACGCGTTGTTAACGCAGCCTCTTTTTCTTTCAAGTCGCGGAAAAAATTCATTCGGCCGATCGGATTTGCCACGGGGGGAAAATCTGCATGCGGCAACGAAGGTGAATCAAGCCCCAGCACGGACAAGACTGGCTCGTTGTCCATTTCAAAGCGATAGTTATTCGACTTGGCTATCAGGCAGTTGACCACCTGTTCCATGACCACTTTATCGGGTTTTTGATAGGAAAGTCCTTCGGTAAATTCAGACGTGGTGATACCCAGCATGTGCCGCTTTAACGTGATGGCCCGAATCAGTGCTGTACTGATGCGGTCTAACGCCTGGCTTAATTCCCACTCGGCGTAATCACGCAGCGCGCTGGCATGTGCATTACAGCACGCTTTGGCCGATGCATGGCACGTTGCCTGCTGCCGGAGCTGGTCGATTTCCAACTGCGCCAGCAACCCATCATATTCGTTCGCCAGTTCACGCTGTGCCAGACGCTGTAACTGCTGGGCCTTCAGTTCCTCCGTCATTTCCCCACGCGCTTTAAGAAAACGGGTGCGCCATTCGGTATCAGAAAGCTGATTTTCTGCTTTGGTAGCGGCCTGCTGCGCGTTGGCTCGCATCATCGCCGTCGTGATGTTATCCAGTTCACTGGCGTTAGCGAGGTGTGCTTCTCGCTTCTTCAGGTAAGTGTCAGTCATTTTTTTCAGAACATCCGAGATATCAACCGGATTATTGCTTTGTGGCGTTGTCTGGCTCATGGTCGTTCTCCGTATGGGTTATCATCTGGCTGCTATGGTGCAATTCACCACACAACGCCGCTATCTGGGCCGATTGTGCCCATTCCCACACAAGACCGGGTTTATGACAGGTTGCCTCCCTCTATCAACCGCCACACTTTTATAAAACTGTTCACTACTCTTCACCTGAGAGAAAAAACAGATAAATCAACAAATAAAGGGATGAAGAGTGGATATAACACTCATCACCCGGTGTTCATACTGTCCACCTGAATTGTTGACGCTTTTTTCTGGCGAGCGATTTTCAGATGTTTTTTACTATCAATTCAGTCCATATAAATAGCCACAAGTAATTTGATATTTATCGAATGTATAATATTGCCTTATATTGGCAAATATTGGGCAACGTTGAGAATTGACGGTAGTTCCCGACCGCTTTTTGTCCATCAATCTCCTTTTTCCCCTTGTTGCCACCCCTGAAAATATTCACATAATAGCGAGCTACCAGAGAAATCCAGCGCCATCCGGCCAGAGCCGGACGGACATTAACGAGGTAGCGCCCTATGTTGTCAACCACACCCCAAGCTCCCCTTCCCACTGTGCCTCCTATGTCACAGATTCCAGCCAGAGAGCGCTTAATGCGCCTGCCGGAAGTGCTGCACGTTACCGGTATTTCCCGATCGACACTGTACGAACTGAGCAGCCGCAACGCCTTTCCCGCCCGTGTTCCGCTGGGTGGGAAGAACGTCGCATGGGTTGAGTCCGAAATTCATTACTGGGTAGCTGAACGTATCGCCGCCCGCAAACAGGAGGACCACGCATGATCCACTGGCGACGTGCTGACCAACTGCTGAGTCTGTTATGAGTACGCAATTTATCCCCTTCCCCGGCTTGCCTGCCGGGGCTTCTTGGCGTTATAGTTCCATCGCTGTCGCAAAATCGACAGCCGGGATTGGCGTCCTGAATAACTCAACGGCGACACCAGACGCGCCATGCGTCTTTTTTTACGTCGCAGCCTTAGCACACCTGCACAATGTGCGGCACACTTTATGCCGTTACAGCATTCAGATTATGGTGGCTCAGGCGGGGCAGCCTTCGGGCTGGCCGGTGTTCGTTGAGGCCGGTTACGCCAACCCCGTCTGGGCTACCACCCTTGAAATTGGCGTTTCTGGTGGTAGCAGTTTTAGCTACTCAACGGAGACTGCCACATGGCTGCCACCCCAATCCCGTCACACCCGCAATTTACCTTTCTGTTTCTGGCCGTACGCCGCGCGGAATTACGCGCCTTACCGCACCGTGAAGCCGTTATCGCCCCGGATGAAATCAGTGCCCGCCGTTTGCTGGCACGTGACTACGTGTTGTCGTTTGCTGGCCGCCTGCCGCTGCGGGGTACCCGCCATGTTTGATGTCACCCCCCTGACCGCGGAAGAAATTACCGACCAGTGCCGCGCCCTGACCTATGCCGTGATTGAGCTGGATAACCCGATGGCAAAAGAAGTGCTGTTGTTTGTGCTGGCCGAACGCTTAGAAGTGCTCTCGGTCACGCTGGATAGGCCCGACGCTATCGACGACCTGAACGACCCCGACCAGACCGACTCCACACTGCACTGAAGGGCAACACATGGCACAACCTACCGTGACACAGGCCGTGAAACGCGCCAGCAGCCACTGGCCGCAACTCCTCCCCCTGCTGGGGATTTCTATTGACGCAGCCGGGCGGCATAGCGCCTGCCCGATATGCGGTGGCAAAGACCGTTTCCGCTTCGATAACAAAGAGGAGCGCGGCACATGGTTCTGTAACCAGTGTGGCGCGGGTGACGGACTGAATCTGGTTGAGAAAGCCCTGAACCTGACGCCAACCGACGCCGCCCTGAAAGTGGACGCGTTGCTGGGGGCGCTGCCGGATAGCCCGGCAGCATCAACTTCCGACGATGATAACGACGCCGCCCGACAACGGGCGGCAGTTCAGGCACAGGCCAAAATCAAAGAAACGGTTACACAGTCCGGCAATGCCTACCTGAGCGCCAAAGGCTGGCCGGACGTGGACGTACTCACCCTACAGGGCAAACCGCTGCGCGTGGGCGGCATCGTCTATCAGCCCGGTGATGTAATGGTGCCTCTAACCACGCACGATGGCGAGGTGGTAAACATCCAGTTGATTAATGCACAGGGCGACAAACGCACGCTGAAAGGCGGGCAGGTTAAAGGCACGTTTTACTGCTTCAGTGGCAAACAGACCACCATTATCTGGCTGTCTGAAGGCTATGCCACCGGGTTAACACTGCATCGGCTAACCGGTGATACTGTGTATGTCGCACTCAGCGCTAACAACCTGCCATCCCTTGCGCGTGAACTGAAAACACGCCACCCGGCGGCGACCTTGCTGATCGCCGCTGACCGGGACGAGAACGGCACCGGCCAGTCCAAAGCCGGTCAGGCCGCTTCTGCTGTACATGGCCGTGTCGCTCTGCCGCCGGTATTTGGTGACTGGAACGATGTGTACCGCCGTGAAGGCGCAGACGTCACACGGCACTACCTGACTGAGTTTATCCAGCCGGAAAAGGCCAGCCCGTTTGAGTCGCTGGGCGAGGCCGAATTCAAGGCCATGAGCGCCAGTGAGAAAGCGGAGAAGATACGCGACCATTACCGCGACACGCTGGCTATTGATGCTTTTGGGGAAACCTTCTTCCAGTATCAAAACGGTGCATGGAAAGCCTTACCCTACCGCTTGTTAAGCCGGGATATCGCCGCGCTGTTTCAGAAGATACAGGCTCCCTTTACCGCATCCAGCATTGGCAGCGTGTTAGACACCCTGAAACTGATTATCCCCATGCAGGCCAAGCCGCAACGCCGGTTAATCGGCTTTCGTAACGGCGTGTTTGATACCGTCAGCGGGGAGTTTAAGCCACACTGCAGGGAGCACGGGTTGCATACCGTTAATGACGTGGACTACACGCCGTTTAAGGAAGGAGAAAACCTTGCCGACAATGCCCCGCACTTCTGGCGCTGGCTGACCCGTGCGGCAGGGCACAACGAAGATAAACAGGCGCGTATTTTGGCCGCGCTGTTTATGGTGCTGGCAAACTGCTACGACTGGCAACTGTTCCTTGAAGTGACCGGCCCCGGCGGCAGCGGGAAAAGTATTCTGGCCGAGATTGCCACTATGCTGGCCGGCGAGGACAACACCACGGCGGCGACCATCAACACCATTGAATCTTCCCGTGAGCGCGCGTCACTTATTGGTTTTTCATTCATCGTACTGCCTGATCAGGAGAAATGGAGCGGTGATGGTGCCGGTATCAAAGCCATTACCGGCGGCGATGCGGTGATGGTGGACCCGAAATACCGTGATGCCTATTCCACCCGCATTCCGGCAGTGATTCTGGCCGTCAACAACACCCCGATGCGCTTTAGCGACCGCAGCGGCGGCGTGTCTCGCCGCCGGGTGATTATTCACTTCAGCGAGCCCATTCCGGCCAGCGAACGCGACCCCAAGCTGAAAGAGAAAATCCAGGCGGAACTGGCCGTGATGGTGCGTCACCTGATGAAACGCTTTGCCGACCCCAACGATGCACGGACATTGCTACAGGCACAACAACATTCCACCGAAGCGCTGGAAATCAAACGTCAGGCCGATCCATTGGTTGATTTTTGTGGCTACCTACGGGCACACAGTAGCTCCACCGGGCTGTATATGGGAAACGCCAACATCACGCCCCGTAATCCCCGTAAATACCTGTACCACGCCTATCTGTCATTTATGGAGTCGCACGGCCATCAAAAGCCCATCAGCCTGACGGCTTTTGGCAAAGTGCTACCTAACATCATGTCGGAATATGGGCTGACCTACCTCAAGGGCAGAACCAAACAAGGTGTACAAACCAACCTTGAACTGAAAGACGAGTCAGACACCGATTGGCTGCCCAAATGTGACAGGGCTTGATCCCTCATAGACAGCGGCACAGCCGGCTTCGGCCGGTTTTGCCGTGAATACTTTTTCACCAAAAAACTTAGAATATAATTAATCTCAAGATTATAAGTAAAAGTTATATCATGATTGATATATTAGCTGAATATTAAATAATAATAAAATAATCACCAACCACCCACCCTTAACAAATCATTGTCCAAATGATTAACCAGTGATATTTTCCCTCATAACAATGACAATACGGAGAAATACTATGCCATCACTAGGTGTTGCTGAGTTTTCATCAATTGCTGTTAATACCTCACCTCAAACAAAGATCAACAAAATAAAATCCATAGCAAATAGACCAGATTATCATCCGGGTAAGGATTTTTATAAGAAAATAAGAGACGCAATAAAAAGATTAATAGTAAAGAAAGGACATATATCAGAACTCTATGATTTATGCAGAAAAGAAAAAAACTCTTCAAAAAAGATATATTTTGAAAAAATAATCAACGTATTTAATGAGTGGCAATCAGGAAAGAACATTACCGGATTCCCTGCCCCAAAAAGATACTATCACTATGCAAAAACAGATATATCATGCAACTCTGAATTAAACGTAAACCTACAAGGAAAATCAAAATTAGTAAAACTACATTTTAGCAATAGCGAGAAAATGACTCAAGAGAGAGCTAATTTCATTTGCTTTTTAATGGAAAGGGCAATTGGCGATCAGGGTTTTGAATATTCAGTACTTGATCTTACGTCAGGGAAAGAATTTTTCTTTTCGGGAAATAAAGAAAAACAAGAAGTTAGAGTTAATAAAGAAATACAGTTCATTGAAGCCCATTGGGAGGATTGATAACTCACTTAACAGGGACGTTAAAAATTTCTACTATATTATCACCATCCCACTCATTTTATTGTTCTCACTAATAGTCGCAGTCTTTAGCCTCTTAGCTTGTCAGGAGAGAGTGATGAGTCACCGTCACTTTCTGAGTTACTCATCACCCATTAATGCATTGATTATAAATAACAAAACTATCGAGTGAAGAGGGTGAACAGTTTTTCGAAGAATCTTTTTATTTGGGCATGGATGTTCACATGATGAAAGGTGCTTTCCCTCCCTGCCCTTTTAACTCCTGCTGTAACGTGCTCAAGAGTGTTTTTAACTCACCACTCAAATATTGGCTAAATGCCTCACGCCCCAGTGTTCTGTCAAATACCGCTTGTGGCAGGAATCGCCGCATTTCCGCGCTAAAGCGACCATCCCCGACAATCTGCTCAATGCTCTGTATCCGCTGTGCCAATAGATCAGCATAATTTGGGATTCGGTAGTCCTGTATTTTCTTGCGGATCAGGTCGAGATCATAGGTTGCGTTCTGCTGGATTAACCACGGTAAGTCCCAAACGTCACGGTAGCGGATATATTTTGTGGTGGCGACAAGAGAAACCAGTTTGTCGCACATTACTTCATTCAGTGTTTCACACATAACCAATGTATCGGAATAACCATCCGGTAAAACATCATAGTTACGTTTTAATGCCATCGGCGTTCTTGTGTAGGCTGGAATATTGGCGATCTCAATCTTGACTCGCTGCCTTGGCATATCACGTTTTTCCGGTGCCGTGGTAACAGACACTTGCCATTTATCGATACGCACTTCCTCATAACCGGGCTCATGACGTAACTCATGGGGTTCTTTTACGTTTACTTCAAGGCCGTAGCGCCCCCCTAAATACTCTTCAATACAGGTTTTCATGTTCTTCAGGTCTGCACCGGAAAACGCGATCCCCCCGGCAAAATCCAAATCCTCGCTGAACCGATTTCCGCCGTGACACAACCTTAACGAGGTTCCCCCCTGGAAAGTAAGTTGTTCCAGTAAACCCGCACTATCCAGACAGTAAAGAATGTCATAGTGCAAAAGCTCCTTTTCCACCACGTTACGAAGACCTTCAGGCTCGGCCGATTCCATCGCTTTGCTGACCAGCTCGGCAAAGTTAACTTTCTGATTCATGGTATAGCTCCGATTCGTCGATCAGATGGGTGTTACGTCCGACACGGCGTAAATCCCTCACCGCGGTTTGTTTAGTCGCTTGCCGTAATGGGGAATTACCAAAATAGGTATCCTGCAAAATCTGCTCAGGCGACCTCTTGGTATGGGTAAATTCGATCACACCGAAAGGCGTTTTATGTTCTTCTGAACGTCCTGTTGTCATTACCGTGATCCGGCCAATCGGGATTTGAGAAATGACGCCATACTCAGACAGCGCTGATTCAAGGCTGAGATAGTTATACTCGCCACGTCGCAGCGCTAACACGATGCGCTCAAGCGTATAGGCGTCTTTGCTTTTGGCATGGTTATAGACGTACACCCCGCGAATCGCACGGGTCAGAATGTCATCTTTCACTAGTCGATTTAGCCCGGCATTAAACGCTCTGGGGCGATCTTCATGAAAAATTTTGGCTAAATCGCGGGAAGTGAAAACATAGCGCCCTTGCTTATCGAATGCGTTTAAACGTTCAATAGCCGTGATTCTGTCCATTCACAAGTCCACATGAAAACCACATAATTATGTTATTCACGTATACTTGAATAATCTCACTCAGTCAAGTACACACGAAAATCACCAAAAAGTGATATTCGCGTGCACTTATGAAAATGGCGTGGAAGAAGGTGATGAAAAGACGTTGCCTGACAAGGCAAGCCTCAGACAAAAACGCCCCATCACTTTTCAACATTGGTATACGTTTAGGTATACACACAAAGTCTGAATTCATATTTATATGATTAATATCATAATATTACGTTGAAAATTCAGATTCCCCCAGCTCTACAGAAATCTACTGAGATTTGCTAGAAGCTCTACTCGTTATGGCACCCTTTTTGGGACCCACATGAAAGAGTCTCCAAAAGGGTAAAACTCACAAAGAAGCTTACTGATACAGAAATAAAGAATTGAAGTGGTTAAGTATTTCCGTCCCCTAACTAGGGTGTTCTGCTATTGCAGTATGGTTTATCACTGACGAAAAACACCTCGTTGAATCGCCCGCCAGA
This sequence comes from Dickeya sp. ws52, assembly GCF_007210685.1. Classification (NCBI taxonomy): domain Bacteria; kingdom Pseudomonadati; phylum Pseudomonadota; class Gammaproteobacteria; order Enterobacterales; family Pectobacteriaceae; genus Dickeya; species Dickeya sp. ws52. Next base: position 59,339 of record NZ_SZVX01000023.1, on the reverse strand, counting down.
CAACAACAATCAAATAATATAAAAACAATAAATTACATTTCATTCAGGCGAATTCAAAGCTAAACAATCACGGGGTAATTTGATAAAAACAGAGAGAGAACAATAAGCTTTACGATAAAATTGAGGGTTGCGTATTCAATGCGATGTTACGTTATTTGTAATGATTGTTTGTAACAGTACCAATTAAATTTGCAACAAAAGCAGAGGTTTTATTAAGACAACTCTTATGTAAACCAAAGCCAACAATTGTAAATTTAGTTCAATAAAAATTAAAAGAGGAAATGTAATAAATAAATTTTGGGTGACTACCCAAGAGCGGTAGCGTTGTTAAATGAATGGGTTAACATGCAATAATTCGTGAATATAATTAGGCATAAAAAGACATAATTCACTTTTAATTTAATATTTTAAACATGCATTAAAAAATAAACATGCCTTTGAAAAAATTAGTGCTTTAAGTGAGTGACACATTACTGGCGTCAACAAAAAACAGCGTAATCCTATTTATCACCAGTAAGGTATTGTAATAAAGATGTTTCTTAAATTTCATACAGCAGATGATTTTGATAATGAAGAGATCAAGCGTGAAGATAAAGATTAATGTAACCGTGGCGCTGGCGTTTTTTCTGTCTGGATGTATAGCAAAAACACCTAATCAAAAAACACATGGAAACCCCCATACACCGGAAAATATCGAAAACATGTCTTCTACTATCGCCGGGCTTACTTATTTAAAGCAGCAGTGCGGCTACCAACATTTAGGTACGGAGGAAAACATTATCAACAGCGTAGTGATACTTGCCAGCCGCAAATGGGGTACGGCCTTTGACCAGGACGAAAAAGATAACATTACCCGTTTCAGCCGGGAAAGTTACACTATTCTTGTTGAAAATTATCGTGATAGCAAAGGTTGTGGCGTGCTGACCAGAAACCTTCAGGAAATTATAAAGCAGGGTTTTGGCACGTAATATACCCAAAATAATGCGAGTTGCAGGACAACCGGCTGGCGTGTTGAACAACGCAACGCGTTGGCCCTTTATGGCAAAGCTCATTCGAGCCTTGTCACGCAGCAAGAGCCTGAAAAATTCGTTGGGAACGAATTGGACCAGCCAACGGCTGGCAGGAATATTTTCAGGCCAGAATCCATCGCAAGCGAGTATGAGTTTTCAGGAAGTACTGTACTTGAAATAACAACGCTGGCGATCACGTAGGTGACCGATTAAATAAGGTGATTATGATGATCTTAAAGAAGCGATTACTGAATATGCTGTGTTTACCGATTGTTATCAGCCTGGGAAGCATAAATCCGTCTTATGCTGCTCTTAGCCAAGCGCAATGGAACAATATGATATTTGGATTAGTTGCCGGAGGGACCTGGGCTGGCTGGGGTATGTTAAATGCTGTGCTGTCTTATATCGAAAGAGGCCGCGGCCCGCTGACTATAGCAGATGGCGCCAATATTTTTGGAACCATCTGTGGTGCAAGTGCCGCTTCTGCCTTCAGGTCATGGAGCCCGCCTACCGACGCACTCAGTGCGGCTAATCTTATGCTGGCCGCCACCAAAGCGGGTTCCGTTGTTGCTTCTTCAACAACATGTCATTGGTTAGGCACCTCATTTCTAACGTTCTATTTCGATATTGAACAGCACCAAGCCAACAAAATTAGAGGCTATAACAGACTCACTCTTGACAGTAGAGTTCGAACTGTAGAAATGTATAAAAACATACTGGTTGATAAAATTGTTGCCGCCGCTACGAGCGAACGGAATGCTAAGGAGTTAGCCTCAAGATATAAAACGCAATGTCCATACGGTCCGCGGTCAACTACGCGTTGTTATAAAGTAGCCACAATATTAGACAACCTGCAAAGACAAGCAGAAGCAGAAGCAGACAAGCTTGTTGCCAGGCAGGCAGCATGGGATGTTGCCGAAGCAGAAGTGGAACTGGCAAAGTTGGAGGGTAACTGGATCAACAATCGATACAACACGATCCCCCCTCGTCCACGATAAGTTTAACAAAAATACACGACAGTTTTCCGTCAGCGACACCCGGAATTTTCCCGGCAATGTCGGGGAAATTCCGGCACTGTTTGTATAATTTCGCTGGCTGACTGGCGCAAGAGAATCACGCCGCCAGGTGTGCCGGTTATAGGCAACGCTATGTCCCCCAGGTCTTGTTAATAATGTTTTGGCCGTTAATACTATCATTCTGGCTGTGCAGATATCCCCGTTTGTAATCCACAACAGAAAAACTCTCAAGCGCCGTATAAAAACCATTATTGGATGAATACACGCGCGCGTCGCCGTCAACGGTGAAACCTAAATGGAATCCTTTTATCATATTATTAAAAACATTAAATTCACCATAACGAAATAACCCAGGCGCGCGAACATAGAGGTTGTAGTAGTAATTATTGCAGATAGTGATTCGGGGCTTGCCTTTAAATCTACTGTTGCCATCAACAGGATAACCGAAAATACAACCGTATCGATGATTGGCAAAAACACAGTAGGAAATAGTAATGAAATCAGCGTCCTCTCCAAAATAGATATGCTTATCTTCCGCGCCATCATTAACCGACCACTCATGCCCCACGAAGTTACAATGATCCAACCAGTAACCTTCACCCGAGCTGACCCTCAGTTGAATATCGTTATTGCCGTTAATTTTCTTATCATGCAGGAAAGTCAGATTCTTGATGATGACGTTCCCCACGTTATTGTCGGCGATCAGGTAAATATTATTAAGCGTAATTGCTGGATTGCGGCCGACTAAGGTTTTATTCGACCCCAGTAAGATAATGTGCTTATCAGGTGTATTCAGCGTGCTGGTGATAACAATATTTTTATGCTCCGGGCCGGCAAGATGAAAAGCCAGCGCGTTGACGTTGTCAACATAGACAATTTGGCCTCCCACTCCCCCTCCGCTCACCTGTTTCATCCTGGCATACCCGGTTACACCACTATCAGACTGGGCCGTTCTGGCGTAGGGAAATACGGGCAGCAACACAGCAAGCTTAAGTAAATGCCGCCGTGAAAAAACGGTATCCATCGCAGATATAACCGTGTTCTTTCGCATCGTAGCCTCGCTTATTCAGTCGGGGTTGAAGAATGTAACACCACATGCATCAGGCGAATGTCGCCGGGTTCGTTCGCCGGCACCGCGTCCAGTTGAACCACGCTGATGCCATACTGCTGTTGAAGATCACTAAGCCAGACAAACAACGCATCGAAATGGACCACCACAGCAGATGCGAGCACCGCCTCTCGCGGGTGGTACTGAAATGCGGCGGCGAGATCGGCTGGCGGCGCAGAGCGCCGGAGGGCTTCCTGCAACGGCAACGCAAGCGTCTTTTTGTCGGGTCTGGCTGCAAGCCATACGGTGAAATCCTGCTGCTGTGCGACCCAGACGCTGGCTTGATGCAACTGTGCGGATTTTTCGCCAACGTGCACCAATAGAGCCGAGAGAAGAATGACGATGGCCCCCATTGCAGCCAGCCAGCGCCGCTGGGCCCGGGTGAACGCGCGCCATGCGTACGAGACCGCATTCACTGCAACCGCCTTATGACGAGGGTGACGTGAATTTTTTCGGCCTGGGCCTCATGAACAACCACACTCACGTTGGCAGGAGCCGTATGAATGAGATTTCTGACTTCTGTTTCCGGCAGGAGAACATCAATCCGAAGTTGACGCTGCGACGCATCGAATTGCAGGCGGGTAATCACTGGGTCGTGGAATCGTTGGCTCAGGGGTAAATAATCGGCCAACCGATCAAAGAAGTTGCTCTCACCACTCACCACGAGCTGCTGTTGACGATCGCGGATTAATCGCTCCAGCACCGGTAACGAAGCACCGGCGTCGCCGATAGGCTGATGAGCATAAAACGCCTGCAAAAATGCCGTGTCACGCTGTATTTGATAGCCCACTATTCCCAACCCGCTCGCCAGCGCAAGTATCGCCGCGGCCAACAGCGCCAGGCTGATGGCCGCGATATAGCGGTGCCATGACCGTATATGCGTAATGTGCAGAGAACCTGGCAGGCCGCGCAACAGATTAACATCGACACGTTCAGGTGGTGCAAGACGCTGGGCATCCGACAAGGCCGGATGTTGCGCCGCCCAGCACACGGCCTCCACCGGAGGCGGACCGTAGAGCGATACCGATTCCGGCGCGGCAATATGAGGCAGCAACGTCTGAACCGACACCGCAGGCAGCCAGTATCCAGCCCCCTTGCTAAAACGCAGCAACCAACGCGGTTCTGCCCACGCTAAAACGATGGGGGCATCAGGCAGGCTCAACCATTCAGGCAGAATCTGCTTCACGTTAAGCCCTGCTGTTTGCACCTCATCCCATACCGCCGATAGCCACGCGCACGAACAGCCGAATATCAACCGACTGCTGCGATCAATCCGCCACCAGTGAAAGTCAGTAGCAGGCTGCCCCAGCTTATCTTCAATCAGCAGCGCCAGTTGTGCGGCCGATAGCGCGACGTTTCCCGTGACGCTAACCGTTTCCAGCACGCTCTGCTCGGCAGGGATCCATAAAATGGCGTCATCCTCTCGCCGGGCGGCGGCAGGCAGCGTTAATTCCGCCAGGCTGCCGGCCTCTCCCCGATGAATCGGCTCACCACTGTCGGCAGAGCACCACCACCATCGTACTCTTCCACGCGGAGAAGACGGCAACAGGATCGACAACCGAGCCGTTTTCTTTTGCTTAAAGAACATCACGCTCACCAGAATCAATAAAATAGCGGCGGCGGTACACCAACGCCTGGCCTTGATAAAAATAGAGCAAGGTCGCAAGGCCGAGGTTATGGCCGTCAGAGGAGAGGGTCAGGGTTAAGAGGTAGTGGTGGCTGCCAAAATTAAGGTAGCGATTATCGTGTGCTAAAGCCGGCGGCAGTTCCTTTACCCCACGCCACCCTGTAGCAGGCCGGCTCCGTAATAACGACTCAAGCGGCGCCTGTTTATCGGTAATATGCAGCACCTCGGCCAACAGCGGCAGCGTCTCACGGGTTATCGCATTGATGTTGATTTTAAATACGTCAGACGTTTCCGACAGTGAAAAAATTGGCCACACACAGCTTATCCGCTGCAAGAAAGCCCTTTCCGCCGCCGGCAACGGAAGCTGGCTCAACTGGCTGATATCGCTAAATTCCGCGCCGTTTAGCCTGGTTTTGAGCACATCCTGCGATGGAAGGGGCGAAAAACCCTGCTTTGCTAATACGGCATCGATCCAGTCGCGGGCTATATTTTTACGAACGCCGATGCGGTCAAATTTCTTCGCCTCAATCAGCAGCCAGTTGAGATTAAAACAGCCCGATAAATCTTTTACCTGATAGCGGATCGCCTGACCGCTACTGTCTTGCGTGGCGCCCGTTGCGGCAAGCGCACCGGTAATAAGCTGGCTATGATGCTGAGCCAACTGCGCGCGCAGGCTTTGCGCTATTACCGACTCTGCACTCAACAACGCCCAGCGCTGGTTCATCTGTTGGCGATGGTGACGCAGCGAATAATGCACAAGCAGGCTATTCTGCATCACTCCCGCCAGTAAAAGCATACCGATCAACACCACCAGCATCACCATCAGCAGGATAATGCCTTTTTGGTCATCAGCACGCGTCATGGTACGCCCCTTAGCAAAATCAGCCGCTGATACGTTCCCAAATCGCTAAGGGTTACGGTGAATTCAATGGCGCTGGGCGGCAAAGACTGCCAACCGGTCTCGTTTTGCCAACTGCCCTGCTGGTAAAAACGCAGACGCCAGCTCTGCACGCCGGTCAGAATCGCTTGCCAGCGGGGAGCGAGCGATGTTTGTCGGTAAATCACGCCGTCCTGCAAGCGCCACGCGATCCGCATGGTCGATGTCCGTTGAGAAAGCAGGCCGCTACTGAATGCCAGCCCACTCAACTGGCTCCCGTCCAGCGGCTCAGTAAACAGCAATATGTTCCCGCCCGCCCGTTTAAATGGGACGAGGTTAGAAAGGTCCTGATGCATCTGCTGCACGCCCGCCACCAGCATAGTGATATGCTGCTGCCGGAGGCGTAAACGCTGGCTTCCGCTAGTCAGCTCTCGCAGTATAAAGAGTGCGCTCACCAGCAGTACCGAGGCAACGGCGACGGAAAGCAGCACCTCTAAAAGCGAAAATCCTCTCTGGGTCTGTTTCATGGCGGCGCAATACTGAGCTGGACTAGCGGCTGCGACTGCGTGGCATTAAAGACCCTGACCTGCAGCAGCCTCATGCCTGACGGCGCGACGTCCTGCGTGTAGCCCAATTCCCAGCGCCAGCGTTCATTGCCCATCACGCTACTGCCCGACGCTTGCTCGCCGCCGGCGGATAACGGCGTCAGGCGGGAGAGAACCAGAATATTATCTGCGACCCAGCCTGCGATAATCGCCTCCTGGGTGTACGCAGTCATCGCCATCTGCTGAGAAACAACGCGAAGAATAGCGCTGCCGCACAGCGCCAGAATAAACACAGCGATTAATACTTCCAGCAAAATTATCCCTCTGACTTTTTTATTATTAGTCATAAGGCACCTCTCGCTTTTTTATTTCAAAACAGCGGCTATTTCGTCCAGTTGCCAATATCATCTGCGGTGCCGGCTTTTTCATCCGGTCCTGAAGAGTAAATATCGACATCCTTATGCTGACCTGGGTTAGCATAATAGTAGGCATGTCCCCAAGGGTCTTTGGGAAGTTCGGATACATAACCGCCGCTCAGGCTTGCGCGGTTTTTTTCTGCCGTCAGCGCAGACAATCCCTCCAGTTCTTCCGGGAAGCGATTATGGTCGAGGTGATACATCTCTAGTGCGTTTTCAATGGCGCTGATATCCGCTTTGGCTTTTTGAATATTGGCTCGCTGTTTACTCCCCATGATATTGGGAATGATCAGGGTGGTCATTAATCCAATAATGACAATAACAACCATAATCTCCATCAAGGTAAAACCTTGCTGGACGCTTTTAATGCGCCGATATGACATAACTATTTACTCTCTGGAGTTAGATTGTATTACTGAGTTGCATAATAGGCTGGAGTATTGACATAACAATAAATAAAATCAGGCTGGAGATGATAATTAACAAACCATTTTCACTTAGCAGTAATACCAAACTCATTCGCCGCTTAAGGCTCTCCTCCTGTATATCGGCGATATACTTCAGCATCTGTTCCAGCCTGCCGCTTTGCTCACCGGAGGCAATCATATGTTTTACCATCCCGGAAAATATGTCGTTATTACTGAGCGATTCGGTGAGCGACTTACCTTCGTTTACCTTTTGGCTGGCTACGGCAAGCTGAAAGCGCGCAAAACTGTTGTTTAGTACATTTTCGGCTACGCTCATCGACTCCAGCAGCGGAATTGCGCTGGCGATTAAGATCTCCATGGTGCGGATATAGCGTGCGCTGCTTATATCCCTTAATAACGGGCCGATGACGTGTAGCCTGAGCAGGTGACGATCCAGCCAGAGTTTACGTGCGGGTATGCGTGTAATCTGGTGCAGGCCGATAACCAGCGCCGCCAGCGCGACCAGCAACACCCAGCCATATTGATTCAACAAATCGCTGATGGCTAACAGCGTTCGCGTGGTCAGCGGCAGCGGGGTATGCATTTGCTGAAGTTGCATGACAACCTGCGGCACCACCGAGGAGAGTAAAACCGACACCACAATGACGCTCATTACGGCAAGCAGCGCGGGATAGAGCAGCGCCTGAATTAACGCATTCTTGGTTTTCTGTCGCTGATCGAGATAATCCGCCAGCCTGATTAGCACCAGCGCCAGGCCGCCCGTCGCTTCCCCGGCAGCAACCATCGCGCAGTATAAGCGATTAAAGCTGTGCGGCAGGGTTTGCAGCGCCTGCGCGAAACTCACGCCGGCTATCAGTTGTTCCCGCACTGCGTTGAGCACCACCCCCACAGCCGGCTTATCCGCCTGACCAGCCAGCGTGGTTAACGCTTCCTCCAGCGGAATGCCCGCGTCAAGCAGAGAAGCAAGCTGACGAGTTAATAACGCCAGATCGAGGGTAGATAATCTTTCATAGCGGTTCAGGAAAAGCAGCCACTGTTGCAGCAGGCTGATGCGGCAACTGACCATAATTAGCTGCCGGGCGAATAACTGCTCCCGCAGCGACTCTTGCGAAAAGGCGCGGCGGCGGCCGGTCACCACCTCCCCTTCTTTATTGACCGCAATATAGCGAAAATTACGCATCATCAAGCTCACCTGTAACCCGGATGACCTCATCAAGCGAGGTTAAACCAGCCAGGACTTTATTGACCCCATCCAGGCTGAGTGAAGCCGCATTTCCAGCCAGCGCCGCCAACTCACTCTCATTTTTTTGCTGATAGATCCCGACACGCATCGGTTCATTAATCACCACCAGCGTCTGAATCAGCGTACGCCCGAGATAGCCGGTATTAAAACAGGCCGGGCAGCCTTGTGCCCGATATCCCGTCATGCCCTCCCGCCAGGGCACGCTGAGCATTTGGCATTCCGCCTCCGTGATGGCTACGGGCTGACGGCAGTGAACGCACAAGCACCTCACCAGTCGTTGCGCCATGACGGCATTCAGCGCACTGGCCAGCATAAAAGGCTCTACGCCCATATCCTGCAAGCGGGTAAGTGCGCTGATGGCGGTGTTGGTATGTAGCGTAGACAACACCAGATGGCCGGTCATCGATGCCTGTACCGCTATCTGCGCCGTTTCCTGATCGCGAATTTCGCCGATTAAAATCACGTCAGGGTCTTGACGCAAAATAGCCCGCAACCCTTTCGCGAACGTCATACCAATTTTGCCGTTAACCTGAGTCTGCGAGATATTGGCGATGTCATATTCGACCGGATCTTCGATGGTCATGATGTTCAGCTTTTCTTGATCCAGTTCGTTGATCATCGCATACAGCGTTGAGCTTTTACCCGACCCGGTCGGCCCCGTGACCAGAATGATGCCATTCGGCCGGCTCACTAACGACACCACCTTTTTTCTCACCGCATCAGGTATGCCGAGCTGACGTAAATCCAGTTTAACGGCGTTTTTATCCAGCAAGCGCAGCACAATCCTTTCGCCATAACTGGAGGGTAATACCGACACCCTGACATCTACGGCCCGGCCCAATATGCGTAAACTCATGCGCCCATCCTGCGGTTTGCGTTTTTCTGCAATATCCAGGCGGGACATAATCTTTAGCCGCGAAACCAGCAACGAAGAGAGGCGCCGTTCCGGCTCAAGCTTTTTGTGCAGTACGCCATCAAGGCGAAAACGGATGGCGACCCGCTGCTCAAACGTTTCAATATGGACATCGGAGGCGTGCTCCTTCAGCGCCTGCGCAAGAATCGCGTTAATCAGCTTAACGATAGGCGGATTATCTTCGTTATTAAGAATCTCTTCGTACACCGGCAGCGCCTCGGCTAACTGGTACATATCCAGATCTTCGCTCAGCCCGGCCATAACCTCACTTGCCCGCTGATCGCTATTTTGAAACGTGCTGGCGATGCGCTCCGCGAAGGCGTCATCGTCTATGGCGCTGAGTAACGCGCCCGGCGGGCAATAGCGCAACGCACTCATAATCGCCTGCGGGTGGGCATCGCTACGGTAATAAATCCGCCAGGCGTCATCTTGCCTCTCAATTAAAATGCCCTGGCTTTTCGCCCACGCCAGGCTAGAGACCTTTGGATGCATCAGCGCAAACTCGCCGTGAATTTCTGAATGCCGTTCAGAATGGCGTTCACTCCGGCATTCGGGCCCTCGGTCGCCTGCGACTCGGAGAAATTCCGCACCGCCTCATCAGCCACAGAGGAAGACGCGCCTCGCCTTGCCTGCGCGGCCTCAACCCCGTTGCCACGAATAATTCGCGGGCGGATAAACAGCATCAGATTACGTTTGTCATTATTCTGCGAGGTATACCTGAATAAGTTGCCCAGCCAGGGAATATCACCCAGCAGAGGAACCTTGTTAGTGGTCTCTTTTTTTTCGTCATCCAATAACCCGCCAATCACGACGGTTTCGTCATCCTGAACCTGTACTACGTTATTTACCGTACGAATATTAAACACCGAGCCAAGATTACTATTTACCTGCGCGGTGTCGGACAAGCTGGAAATTTCCTGCGAAATATTTAAGAGGATGGTTCCACTCTGATTGATGCGGGGCAGGATACTGAACTTAATGCCAATTGTGCGCCGCTGGACCGTATTAAAAATATTATCGTTATTGGTGGTTTGCGAGCCGGTTAAAATAGGTACGTCCTGGCCGACGTTAAATTCTGCGCGGTGATTGTCGAGGGTAACGACGCTGGGCGTTGCGAGAATATTATTACGCTTATTACTTTCGAGCGCGTTAAACAATGTTCCCCAGTTGCCATGATAAAAACCGGCAACCAGCCCTTCTGTCCCTTTTAACGCATTGACTAACGGATTGGGCTGATTGAACCCATTCCCGACGTTAACGCTATTGAAGTTGCTGCCGCCATAATTTCTATTTCCCCAGGCGATACCGAGATTCAAGCCTTCGGCTTGCTGTACTTCCACCACAATCGCTTCAACCAGCACCTGCTCATGCCGAACGTCAAGCTGCCGTATAATTGACGCCGCCTGACGCATGGCGTCGGGCGGCGCGCTGACGATCAGTGCATTGTTATCGCGATCGGCATGGACGCGAATTTGCCTCACCAGCGCATCACCACCGCCGAACAGGCTGCCGAGGTCGTTCGAAAAACCGGCGCCGGATACAGGTGCGGTGCCGTTGCCGGCTGCCTGACCGTCCGGGTTGACGGGCTGCCCAGAGCTCATGCCGCCTGGTGGCTGCTGCGCCAGTTGCGCGTCCATCGACATGCCGCTATCGCCCGCCATCGGCAACAAGCCCGGCTCAGAACTTCCTGACTGGTTATTGGTGAACAGTTTCGCCATCTGCGCCGCATCGGCATACTTTAAAAAAAACACTCGGGATTGCTGATCGGGCACGTCCATAGCTGAAATTAACCGTCCGATCTCCGTCTTCACGTGCGTGCTGCCTTTGACCACAATGGTCCTGGTTGCGTCGTTGCCGTAAATTAACGGCGCATCTTTATCTTCCGGGCTGAGGTTTTTGAAGGCACTCTGCAAAGATTTAGCAATATCCGACGCTTTCGCCCGGCTCACGTTAAATACCGCCGGACTGTTATCTTTTCTGGCATTGTCAACCTGATTCACAATGTCCACCAGTCGTTTAACCACATCCTCGCGCCCGGTGAAGATAAACAAGTTCCCTGGTGAGTAATATTTCAGTTTCACCGCAACGTCTTCCGATATGCGACTTAAAATAGGCTCTAGTTCCGAGCCAGGCAACGCATCCATTTTTGCCAAACGCACCACAATATTTTTTTCTCGCCCGGTGTTGCCTTCAGTCCAGGCTGCCCGTAAGGATTGCGCCAAAGGGACAATATTCAGAGTGTGGTTATCAATTTGAACCACGCTGTAGCCATAGGTTTCCATTACGTTAAGGAAGAAAACAAAATATTGATTTTCATCCAAATCATCATAACTACGTACAGAAATCTGCCCGGTCACTGACGGATCAATAATAATATTTTTCTTTAAAACTTGCGCCGCAGTCGCAACAAACTCCTTTATTTCCACTTCACGAAATGAGGCGGAGTATTTATTTGATGAGTTCGCAGCCGTTGTGGCAGCTAAAGAATGAACATCATCAGTCGTCATCGCCTTTTCAGCATAAACACGTTGCGATATCATAAAAATTAAAAACAGTACGTTTGCCCTAAAAATGTTATTCATTCTTAGACCCTGATCTTACTCATTTTTAAAATGTAACGATCGGTAATATCCATTACTGTCGATGATAACTTCATCCGGCAAAATCAGTAGGATCTTTTCATTACCGGGTGGCAATACATCTCCTGCACGGTAAGTCTGCTGTTTATTATCGTTTGCAACTGTTATTCTTGCAGCATTAGAGTCAACCGAATAAACGATACCGGTGAGTTTAACCGGTGATTCAGACTCCGGCACATGCTGTATAATGTATTCTGACAAAGGGTGGTCATATATTCTAAACGTATTGTCTATACTAAATGAATCGTCACTTTCTGATCTGACGACATGCGGTTCTCCAAACAGAGGTTTTTTCGTCACCACCTGTTTTTGTTGTGCCGTATAAAAATAGTGACTGATATAAAATAGACGTCCCGGCATATCTCCGTCATCTTGCGGCACGATTAACCACGTGGAAAACGCCAGTAAACTCAGCCATGAGATGCCACTGATTACTTTTTTAACCGTAACATTAATGCGTTTCATAGTGCATACTGTTTATTAATCAACAGACCAGTGCTATTATTAAACGTGTCTTTATTTTCACAACTTTTCATTTCATTTTTTAATATTTATTTATAAAATTCATCTGCCGCATTAAATATATACCCAAAATAATTCGAGTTGCAGGAAGGCGGCAAGAGAGAGAATCCCGATGAGCTTACTCAGGTAAGTGATTCGGGTGAACGAACGCAGCCAACACACCTGCAGCTCGAAGTATGACGGGTATAAACATAATTTAACTAAAAACACATAGAGTTACACCGTCTTATTTTTTGTTAAAATTAGCAATATTTCACTCACTAAAAACGCTACCGCCCTTAGGATACTTAATCCCAAAAATCATTTATTAAATACCCCACCACCTTCTTCTTGAAATAAACTTACAGTTGATGACCTTGATTTACATAAGATTCGTCTTAATAAAAACGACACTTTTTTTTCAGATTTAATCGGCACCGTTACAAATCACCATTACAGCGGCCTGTGCCCACCACGGTAGGCGATCCTGGGTTGCCGCCCGCGAAGAGTGGCGGCCTGATCCAACTGTAGCGCCGCCTTTCCTGATGGTGACCACAACTCATGTTATGGTCGGCACAGCCGCACGAATTTTCCGTCCAATGGCTAAACTGGCCACGACGGTGATAAAGCCATAAGCAAACGCACTTAACGCGACGATGTTGAAAAGCGATGCCAGGTCGGCTTCGAACTGTGTGACGGCCAGCCACCCTGCACCCGCCGCGATCACCATACGTACAGTCCCGGCGAGTACGGGCCAGAGCACGCGTTTCGCTCCCTGACCGGCAAAATAGAGCGCCATAGCGATGCCGATGGCGCCGTAAAACGGCGCTACGTTTTGCAGGTAGCGGGTCCCTGCCGCCAGAATGGCGTGATCGTCGCTAAACAGCGAAAGCCAAAGGTGCGGATAAACCGCCACGACAAGCCCGATTAATTCCGTAAACGTAAACGCGACGGCGGCGCCAACCCAGGCAATACGTTGGGCGCGCTGCTTTTTCCCCGCGCCGATATTGACGCCGACCATCGTCATGATCGCCGTCCCCAGCCCAAACAGCAGCGGAATTTGCAGATAATCCAGCCGTGAAGCGATGCCATACCCGGCGATGGCATCAGGCCCGAACAGCCCGACAACGGCAGTCACTACGGTAACGGTCAAATTGATCTGCACAGTACCGATGGCCGACAGGAAACCCACGCCAAGCACATCTTTGAACAAGTGGGGACTCAGCGGTGCGATTGACAGCTTGATGACACTGTTGGCTGAACGCATATGCCTGACCAGTAACAGCGTGGCAAAGAGATAGTAGAAAAGTATCGCTATCCCCGCGCCGGCGACGCCAAACGGCGGTATCGGCCCCCATCCCATTATCAGCGCAGGAGACAGCGGCAGCAGGATGGCGCCCCCCAACAAGGTGATACGCGCAGGGGTTTTCGTGTCGCCCGCACCGCGCAGAGCGGCAGACAACAACGCCACCAGCCAGACCAGCGGCGACCCGGCAAACACAAGATTGGAATAGGCCAACGCGGCAGAAAGCGACGGCCCTTTAACCCCCATGACGTGATACAGCGCCTCACCGCCGATGAGGATAATGGCGGCAAAGGCGGCTCCCAGCACACCAGCAATAATAACGCCATGCCATACCAGCGCCTGCGCATCCTGCCATCGACCTGCGCCGGATGCCCGCGATATCGCCGATGATAATCCCCCGCCGATACCGCCGTTCGCCATCATTTGCATCAGCATCAAGACGGGAAATACCACCGCCACCCCGGCTAATACATCGGCGCCAAGCGAGCTGACAAAGTAGGTTTCCACTACCCCCACCAGCGCCTGAACCACCAGCACCGCAACCGTCGGCAACGCCAGACGCAGCATAACCGGCAGGATGGGGCCGATCAGAATATCCGTGGTCAACTGTTTGGCGGTCGGCTCATGGCTTCGATTTGCGTTCGGTAATAATTTAGTCATCATGCAGGCCCAACACTCAGTGTTATGAATAAAATTTAAACGCCGCTATTGCTGTGCTGACTGGGAGCCGCCGCCGTTTCACCGGGTTGCCAGCCGCCGCCGAGCGCTTTGAACGCCGCAACCGCCGCACGGGCGGATTCGGCTTGCGCCTGAAGTCGTGCATCAGAAGCCCGCAGCAGACTTTCGTCGGCTTGCAGCACCTCGATCAGGCTAAGGGTGCCGTGCTGATAAGCCGCAAACGCGGCATCCCGCGCTCGACTGAGTGAATCAACCCCTTGCGTCAGCACGCGGGCCTGCTCTTCATTGTTAACCAGCGCCGAGAAGGCGTTTTCCACATCTTCAGTCGCCTGCAATACCGACAGCCGATAAGCGGCCAGCATCTCAGCTTCCTGGCCCTTGGCCTGGTTGATCTGTGCATTGATGCGGCCGAAATCGAACAGCCGCCAGCGCAAGCCGATTACCCCGGACGCCTGGCTGGCGCCGTTGCTAAACAGGTTGCCGCTGGATACCGTCGTCGCGCTGCCAAGCAGCCCACTCAGGGAAAATTTGGGATAATACTCGGCAACGGCGACGCCAATACGCGCGTTGGATGCGGCCAAGCGACGCTCAGCCACGATCAGGTCCGGCCGGCGTCGAAGCAGCTCGCCCGGCGTGCCGGTCGCGGCAATTTGCGGCGCGGCGGGAATGGCGCTGGTCTCAGCCAGTACTGCCCGGTTCGTGCCCGGTGCCGCCCCCAGCATCACATCCAGCGCGTTCATCGCCGTATCCAGCGCGGTTTGTAAAACCGGCACCGATGCCTGCACCTGCGCCAACGCGCCTTCGGCCTGTTTTACCTGAAGCTCCGCCGCCAACCCTTTGTCATACAAGCGGTTGATGGTGGCGAGCAAATCCTGCTGCGTTTGCACTTGCCGACGGGCGACGTTCAGACGGGCCTGTAATCCACGAATCGTGATGTAGATGTCGGCGGTTTGTGCGGCGACCGCCAGACGGGTTGCCGCCACTCCCGCTTCAGATGCCTGATACTCGGCCAGAGCCGCTTCCCGCCCGCGGCGCAGGCCGCCGAACACATCCAGCTCCCAACTGGCGCCGAGGTTGGCCTCGTAAGAATTACCGTAACGGTCGAAACCCGGTGTCGAGTTCAATACTCGCCCCAACGGGGTTTCGACAGACTGGTAGGCACGGCCCGCCTGGCCGGAAATGTTGCCGGAAGGCAGCAGTGCGGCATTCGCCGCGCCAAGACCGGCGCGGGCCTGCACCACGCGTGCGGAAGCCTGCGCAAGAGAGAGATTCTGCTGCAACGCCTGCGTGATAAATCGGGTTAATTGCGGATCGCCGAACCCCTCCCACCACGTCAGAAGCTCGGCACGGGCGGCGGCATGTCGTTGATTTACAGCCTCCTGACCCAGGTATTTTTCCTGCATGGACACGGCAGGCCGGGTGTAATCAGGGCCGACCGCACAACCGGCTAACAAACCAGCCACGGTAAGGACGATAACGGGAGACTTGGGTAACATATTTTTCCACCATAGACATTGCACCGATTTGTGACCATATTACAAATTGGTCACTCGTTGTCAACGAGAAGGTCAGGGGGTAAACTTCTCCCCCTGTGTATTACGTCAGGGGCAAATTGCAAACTATGAGTAAAGAAAATCCTTATCCCGTGTCGAACCGGGGCCCGGCTGATCATGATGTACGGGATCAGATAGTAAGCGCCGCGACTGAGCACTTCAGACTTTATGGCTATGAAAAAACTACGGTTTCCGACCTCGCCAAAGCCATCGGTTTTTCCAAGGCCTACATTTACAAGTTCTTTTCATCCAAGCAGGTCATCGGTGAGATGATTTGTGCCAACTGCCTGCGAGAGATCGAAGCAGAAATTCGTGCCGCCATTGAGGAAGCCGATCAGCCGCCGGAAAAATTGCGACAAATGTTTAAATCCGCCGTCGAAGCCAGCCTGCGTTTGTTCTTCCATGACAGAAAGCTGTATGAAATTGCCGCTTCCTCCGCCAGCGAGCGCTGGCAGTCGGCGATCGCCTATGAAGAACGCATCCAGACACTGCTGCATGATATTTTGCTGGAAGGCCGACAGAGCGGGGATTTTGAACGAAAAACGCCGCTTGATGAAACGGCGGCGGCGATTTATCTCGTCATGCGTCCTTATCTCAACCCACTGATATTGCAGCACAGTTTCGATTATGCCGAGAAGGCGCCGGCACAGCTGTCCAGCCTGATACTGCGTAGCTTATCGCCCTAGTTCAGCAGCGGACATGAAATAGTGACTATTGACTAAATTAGTCACTTGAATGAAGATGGGTCTCCTGATTAATCCGTCAAGGGGACTCTACATATGGCTCGTCGCCGCCTCCTTTCATTTGCAGTCATCTGCGCATTGCCGTTTGCCCTGGCCGCCTGCGGCGAAAAAACATCCTCCGACCCGCGAACGCAGGCGCCACTGGTACGATCCGCAACGATACAGGGCTCAGAGGTTGAGTCACGGACGTTCACCGGAACAGTCGCCGCCAGAATAGAGAGTGATTTAGGGTTCCGGGTCTCCGGCAAAGTACTGGAACGGCTGGTCGATACCGGGCAAGCCGTCAAACGTGGTCAGCCGTTGATGCGCCTTGACCCCATCGATCTGGAACTCACCGCCCGCGCGCAGCAGGAAGCCGTAGTCGCCGCTCGTGCGCGGGCGTTACAAACCGCAGAAGATGAAGCCCGCTACCGCGGCCTGCGCGGAACCGGCGCGATATCGTCATCCGCTTACGACCAGGTGAAAGCCGCGGCAGACGCAGCCAAAGCCCAGCTCAGTGCAGCGCAAGCCCAGGCCGACGTGGCCCGCAATGCCAGCCGTTATGCGGTATTAGTCGCCGATGGTGACGGCATCGTCATGGACACGCTGGCCGAACCGGGCCAGGTGGTCAGCGCCGGGCAAACCGTCGTACGTTTGGCTCAGGCCGGGCAGCGTGAAGCGATTATCCAGTTGCCGGAAACGCTGCGCCCCGCGCTCGGTTCGACCGGGCTGGCAACACGCTTTGGTCAGGCAGGCACCGGCAGCCCGGCCACCCTGCGACAACTCTCCAACACGGCGGACAAGCTGACGCGCACATTCGAAGCGCGCTATGTACTGCAAGGCGAGCTGGCCAATGCGCCGCTGGGAACCACGGTGATGATCCGCATCTCCGACCCGCAATCCGCTACGCAAGGAAGCCTGCGAGTGCCGCTGGCCGCCTTGCTCGACGCCGGCAAAGGGCCGGGCGTGTGGGTGATTCACGGCGAACCGGCGACGGTAACCTGGCGCTCGGTCGCCATTCAGCATATGAGCGACGACACCGCACACGTCACCGGCCAGATACAGCAAGGCGAGCAGATCGTCGCGCTCGGCGCGCACCTGCTGCGCGAAGGCGAAGCGGTGCGGGTCGCTGACGTTGCCGCCACCACTGCTGCTGCGGGAGGTCGCCCGTGAGTGAAAGTCGTTTCAATCTGTCGGCGCTCGCGGTACGCGAACGCGCTATTACGTTGTTTCTGATCTTCCTGATCTCCGTCGCCGGTATCGTCGCGTTTTTTCAGCTCGGGCGTGCGGAAGATCCGCCGTTTACCATCAAGCAGATGACGATCATCACCGCCTGGCCGGGAGCCACGGCGCAGGAAATGCAGGATCAGGTTGCTGAACCGCTGGAAAAACGCTTGCAGGAGCTGCGCTGGTACGACCGCACGGAAACCTTCACCCGTCCCGGTCTGGCTATCACCATGCTTTCTTTTCTTGACAGTGCGCCGCCTTCGGAGATTCAGGAGGAGTTTTATCAGGCCCGTAAAAAGATGGGGGATGAAGCCAAAAAATTGCCTGCCGGCGTCGTCGGCCCCCTCATCAACGACGAATATGCCGACGTGACGTTCGCGCTGTTTGCGCTCAAAGCCAAAGGCGAACCGCAGCGGCTGCTGGTGCGGGATGCGGAAACATTACGCCAGCAACTGCTGCACGTTCCCGGGGTGAAGAAGGTCAATATTATTGGCGAGCAGCCCGAACGCATTTTCGTTTCGTTCTCCCACGACCGCCTGGCTACGCTCGGCATCACGCCGCAGGATATCTTCGCTGCGCTCAATAACCAGAACGTAATGACCCCGGCCGGCTCCATCGAGACCAAAGGGCCGCAGGTGTTTGTGCGCGTCGACGGCGCGTTCGATAACCTGGAGAAAATCCGCCAGACCCCTATCGTGGCGCAGGGACGGACGCTGAAATTAGCGGATGTGGCCACCGTCGAGCGCGGTTATGAAGACCCTTCGACCTTCATGGTCCGCAGCAACGGCGAGCCGGCGCTGTTGCTGGGCGTCGTGATGCGTGACGACTGGAACGGGCTTAAGCTCGGCCAGGCGCTTGAAGCGGAAGTCACCAATATCAACGCAGGGCTTCCCCTGGGCATGACCTTGAGCAAAGTGACTGACCAGGCCGTCAACATCAGTTCGGCGGTCGACGAGTTCATGGTCAAATTCTTCGTCGCTTTGCTGGTCGTGATGGCGGTGTGTTTTCTCAGCATGGGCTGGCGCGTCGGTATTGTGGTCGCCGCGGCGGTTCCGCTGACGCTGGCGGCGGTGTTCGTCATCATGGCCGCCAGCGGCAAGAATTTCGACCGCATCACACTGGGCTCGCTGATTCTGGCGCTGGGCTTGCTGGTGGATGACGCCATCATCGCCATCGAAATGATGGTGGTGAAAATGGAAGAAGGTTACAGCCGCATCAAAGCATCGGCCTATGCCTGGAGCCACACGGCGGCCCCGATGCTTTCCGGTACGCTGGTCACCGCCATCGGCTTTATGCCGAACGGGTTCGCCCGCTCCACCGCCGGTGAATACACCAGCAATATGTTCTGGATAGTCGGCATCGCGCTGATCGCGTCCTGGGTGGTGGCGGTGGCGTTTACCCCTTATCTGGGGGTGAAAATGCTGCCGGATATCAAGAAAGTCGAGGGCGGACACGACGCCATCTACAACACCCGTAACTATAACCGCTTCCGGCAGGTGCTGGGGCTCGTTATTGCCCGCAAGTGGATCGTCGCCGGCGCGGTCATCACGTTGTTCGTGGTATCGGTGCTTGGCATGGGAGCAGTCAAGCAGCAGTTCTTCCCGACGTCCGACCGACCAGAAGTGCTGGTTGAAGTACAGATGCCGTACGGCACCTCGATTGAACAAACCAGCGCCGCCACCGCGAAAGTCGAAGCCTGGCTGTCGAAGCAGCAAGAAGCGCGGATCGTGACGTCCTACATCGGCCAGGGTGCGCCGCGTTTCTTCCTGGCAATGTCGCCTGAATTGCCCGATCCGTCGTTCGCCAAAATCGTGGTGCTGGCCGGTAACGACAAAGAGCGCGAAGCCCTCAAGTTCAGGTTGCGCGAGGCGATAGCCGGCGGCTTAGCGCCGGAAGCGCAGGTACGTGTCACTCAAATCGTGTTTGGCCCGCCGTCGCCGTTCCCCGTCGCCTACCGCGTCATGGGTCCGGACCCGGACAAGTTGCGCGCCATCGCCGATGAAGTCGGGACAGTGATGCGCGCCAGCCCGATGATGCGTACCGTCAATACGGATTGGGGACCGCGTGTTCCAACCTTGCACTTCACGCTCAACCAGGACCGTCTCCAGGCGGTAGGGCTGACCACCAATTCGGTGTCCCTGCAACTGCAATTCCTGCTGAGCGGAGTACCGATTACAGAGGTGCGTGAGGATATTCGTTCGGTGCAGGTCGTCGGCCGCGCGGCGGGTGATATCCGTCTTGATCCCGCCAGGATCGCCGACTTTACGTTAGTCGGTTCCGCCGGGCAGCGCATTCCGTTGTCTCAGGTGGGGTCGGTCGATGTGCGCATGGAAGACCCGATCCTACGACGCCGTGACCGCACGCCGACCATCACGGTTCGCGGCGACATCGGCGAAGGGCTGCAACCGCCGGATGTTTCCACCGCCATCCTGACGCAGTTGCAACCGATTATTGCGCATCTGCCGGCAGGCTACCGGATCGAACAGGCCGGCTCGATCGAGGAATCCGCCAAGGCGACCAAAGCCATGCTGCCGCTTTTCCCGATCATGATCGCCCTCACGCTGCTCATCATCATTTTGCAGGTGCGCTCGATTGCGGCGATGGTGATGGTGTTCCTGACCAGTCCGCTGGGTTTGATCGGCGTGGTGCCTACTCTGCTGCTGTTCCAGCAACCGTTCGGCATCAACGCGCTGGTTGGCCTGATTGCGTTGTCAGGGATCCTGATGCGCAACACGCTGATACTGATTGGGCAGATCCACCACAACGAACAAGAGGGCCTGGACCCGTTCCGTGCCGTCGTCGAAGCCACCGTACAGCGAGCCCGACCGGTACTGCTGACGGCGCTGGCGGCCATTCTGGCGTTCATCCCGCTCACCCATTCGGTGTTCTGGGGAACGCTGGCCTACACCCTGATCGGCGGCACATTGGCCGGGACAATCCTGACGCTGGTGTTCCTGCCGGCCATGTATTCCATCTGGTTCAAGATCAGGGCGGTCCGTCATGCATGATCTGTCCACTGACCATTAATTATCTGATTTGAGAGGACTTGCTATGTCAAAACAAAAGGTTGTGGTGGTTACCGGCGTATCGTCAGGCATAGGACGTGCCGTAGCACAGAAATTTGCCAGCCAGGGCTGTATGGTCTTCGGCACCGTGCGCAACATCAACACCGCGAATGCATTGCCCGGTGTGGCACTGATCGAAATGGATGTGCGTGATGACGACGCCGTACAGCGCGGCATTCAGTCTATCGTTGAGCGGGCTCAACGTATTGATGTGCTTATCAATAACGCGGGAACGGGCTTAGTCGGCGCGGTGGAAGAGACGTCGACGGCGGAAGCGGCCGCCCTGTTCGATACCAACGTGTTCAGTATTTTGCGCACGGTACAGGCGGTGCTGCCGCTCATGCGGGCGCAGGGTAGCGGGCGGATCGTCAATGTCAGTTCGGTGCTCGGTTTCCTCCCGGCGCCGTACATGGGGCTGTACTCCGCGTCCAAACATGCGGTGGAAGGACTCACGGAAAGTCTGGATCACGAAGTACGCCAGTTTGGTATCCGCGTCACGCTGGTGGAGCCGTCTTTCACCCGCACCAATCTGGATATCAATGCGCCGCAGACCAGCGCCAAACTCGACAGCTACGATCGCGAGCGGGGACAGGCATTACACGCCATCGTCAACAGCGTCAAAAGCGCTCCCGACCCTGAAGGGGTGGCCGCCACGATTGTCGATGCCGCGCTGGGGCCGTGGCAGATGCGCCGCACACCGTCAGGGCAAGCCTCTCTGCTACGTAAACTGCGCCGCTTTATGCCTGCCGGACCGGTCGATGCCAGTTTACGTAAAACCTTCGGGCTCAATTGACCATTTTATCAGTTTCTTAGAGGTAAATACGCCATGAGTACGGGAAACGCTACACGTATCGTCGTGACAGGAACCGGTATTGTCGGGCCATTGGGATGTGGCACCGAAAACGTATGGTCTCGCCTGCTGGCCGGACAATCGGGTATTCGAACGTTACCTGCCGAGTTTACCGAGGGTACAGGCACGTTGATCGGCGGGCAGGTGCCGGATCGCCAGGACGATCCGCTGGCGGGTTATGACGCCGGGGAGGTCATTGCGCCCAAAGAACGCAAGAAAATGGATCGTTTCATTGAGTTTGCGTTAATGGCTGCCAAAGAAGCGCTCTCTCAGGCGGGGTGGACCCCTGCCGAAGCGTCTCAACGTCAGCGAACGGCCACGATCATTGCGTCCGGCGTCGGCGGGTTCGGCGCCATCGCCGAGGCGGTGCGAACCACCGACGAGCGCGGGCCGCGCCGGCTGTCGCCATTTACCGCCCCCTCGTTCCTCGCCAACATGGCGGCCGGCCATGTTTCTATCGCGCATGGCTTCAAAGGGCCGATTGGCGCGCCGGTCACCGCTTGCGCGGCGGGCGTGCAAGCCATCGGCGATGCGGCACGGCTGATACGCAGCGGCGAAGCGGACATCGCTTTATGCGGCGGCACCGAAGCGGCATTACACCGCGTCACTCTCGGGTGCTTTGCAGCGGCTCGGGCGCTGTCGACCGCATTCAACGATCGCCCTCAGGAAGCCTCACGCCCCTTTGACAGAGACAGAGACGGCTTTGTGATGGCCGAAGGCGCCGGGTTGCTGGTGATCGAATCGCTCGACCACGCACTGGCGCGCGGCGCACGTCCGCTGGCGGAGCTGGTCGGCTACGGCACCAGCGCCGATGCCTACCATCTGACGGCCGGCCCGGAAGATGGCGACGGTGCTCAACGCGCGATGCAGCAAGCACTGCGACAAGCCGGCATCGCTCCCGGCGAGGTTCAGCACATCAACGCACATGCTACCTCTACGCCAGTCGGCGATCGGGGAGAGCTGAGCGCCATTCGTGCTGTGTTCGGAACCGGCTCCAACGTCGCGATCACCTCAACCAAATCCAGTACCGGTCATTTACTGGGAGCGGCCGGCGGCATCGAGGCCATTTTCACGGTTCTGGCGTTGCGCGATCAAATCGTGCCCCCAACCCTCAACCTGACCCATCCGGATGAGCTGGCCAACGGCCTTGATCTGGTAACGACATCCGCACGGGCAATGCCGATGCAGTATGCCCTGTCGAATGGGTTTGGGTTCGGCGGAGTGAACGCCAGCGTGCTGTTCCGTCGCTGGGAAGCGGAGTAAGAAGACAGCCTGGGCAGGCATTCCTCAGGCGGAGCGCTGACACAACGCGCTCCGCCAAGTGTTATCAGGTCATCACCAAGCCAACATCAAGGGGATTTCTATGCGTAAAATTTGGTTTATTACCGGCGCCTCTCGCGGTTTCGGCCGTCGCTTTGTTGAAGCGGCATTGCAGCGTGGCGATAACGTCGCCGCCACCGCACGCACTACCGATTCATTGGCCGATCTGGTTGCGGCTTATGGCAGCGCGATTTTACCGTTATCGCTGGATGTGACCGATAAGTCGGCCGTAACCGACGCCATCAGTCAGGCGCACGCGCACTTCGGGCGGTTGGATGTCGTCGTCAACAATGCCGGTTACGGCGTTTTCGGCATGATTGAAGAGATGAGCGAGCAAGAGGTACGCACCCAATTCGAGACCAATGTGCTGGGTACGCTGTGGGTGACGCAGGCAGCGCTGCCCTACCTGCGTGCTCAAGGCAGCGGCCATATCATCATGTTATCCAGCCTGCTCGGCCTCGCCTCCTTCCCGACAACCGGCATCTACAGCGCGTCTAAAGCGTCCGTCGAAGCCTTTGCCGACGCGTTATCCCAGGAGATCGCCGCCTTCGGCATTAACGTAACGATTGTCGAACCCGGCCCGTTCAGCACCGACTTTTCCGCATCCGCGGTGTATGCCTCACCGCTGGAATCTTACAGCGGAGTGCGTGATGCGTTTAACGCCAGTTTCTCCGCTATGCCGATCGCCGATCCCGATATCGTCGGCCCGGCGCTGCTGAAAGTGGTCGATGCCGACGACCCGCCGCTGCGGATCTTCTTTGGCCCGCTTGCCAGCCAGGTTATTCCGTATGTCTATGCCGAGCGGCTCAAGACATGGGAAGCCTGGGGCGATGTCGGCACCGGTGCCGATACCCAGCACAACTAACCGTTTCTTTGTCAGCCAGAGCGGTCAGCCTGAGCGTGAAACTCGTCGTTCACGCTCAGGCCCTGTGCCATTTTCCTAATCCATTGAAATAAAAAGCATGAGCAATACACCGGCTTAACCAACCCGTCTTCCGTATCTGTTGCAGGCCCATCCTCCGACACGCAGCTATCTACGCTGGCGGGCTCATGGGGGAAGGTTGCCTCTGCGCTTACCCCGCTCTATTTAGCCTTGCGCCCGCGTGCGGCCGGCCGCTTCGGTATCGTGCCGCCATACACCTGCCACCACGCCGTCAACGCCTCCATCGTCGGCCCCAGTCCGCGAGCCTTCTCGGTAATTTCATATTCGACGCGCGGCGGTACTTCTGCGAAGACCGTGCGTGATACCAACCCATCCGCTTCCAGTTCACGAAGCTGAGCCGTCAGCATGTGCTGCGTGATACCGGGAATGGCTTTGCGCAATTCACCAAAACGGTAGATTCGCTGGCTGAGCAACCACATGATCTCCAGCTTCCATTTCCCCGAGAGCAGCGCGAATGCCCGACGCATTTCTTCGTGCATATTGATCTCTTCACCTTCATTAGTATGGTTTTCCATACTTATCACCACTTTTTCATCCTACTTGCGAATTATCATCTTAGACGACATTCTTGCCACTTGTCGCATCCCAAACATGAATGTGAGAACCTTATGACCGCTATCTATACTTATTGGATCAGTACCGTTCTACTCTCTCTGCTCTATTTCACGTCAGCCGCGCTATATGTCACGAAGAGCGCCGATGTTCGAAAGATACAGGCGGGGTTGGGCTACTCCGCTTCCTACCTCGTTCCCTTCATGATCGTGGTAAAAGTACTGGGTCCGATTGCGATTCTGTCACGCTTCAATGTGGCACTCAGCGATCTTGCGTATGCCGGCATCTTGTATCACCTGATTTTATCCGGACTCGCACACCTTGGTGTTCACAAACCCAAAGGCGCCATTCCGGCGGCCGTAGGGCTCATCCTTCTGGCAGCCTCTTTCGCGACACAAAACGTTGCTCGCGAGCCTTCATCGCCCTACGCACCTGTTGCAATAGCAATCCAGACGCTTCGTTAACTAAGAGACCCGGCCGCTCCACCGGCAACATACCTTCCATTTCCCCGAGGTTTAACATGAAAATAACCCTTTTCGGTGCAACCGGAAAAACCGGCAGCTATCTGATTGATGAAGGATTAACGCGCGGCATGGATATAACGGTCTTTGCCCGACCGAACAGCCCATTTGAAAACGCCAACGTACGAGTCATACACGGAGAACTCACCGACAGGGATAGTCTAAGAGAGGCTATTTCGGGTGCTGACGCGGTGTTGTCGGCGCTCGGCCCGACTTCACTAAAACACCCCAAAGACTTGCCGATTACCAGCGCCATGAGCGCCATCACTGCGGTCATGAGGCAGGAAGGCGTAAAACGCCTGATTGCCGTATCAACCGGTACGGCCCCAGATCCTGAAGACCGATTTGATCTAAAAATCAGGTTCCCGGCGTTACTTATCCGGTTTGCGATGCCCGGCTCCTTTCAGGACATTATCGGACTGGCAAACACGATACGTGCTTCAGAGCTGGACTGGACGATGGTCCGTGTGGCATTCCTGAAAAACACGCCTGCGTCAAACCGCCTGAATGTCGGGCTGTATGGATACACAACCCATTCGCAGACAGTCTCTCGTCAGGACGTTGCCATATTCATGTTCGACCAAATCTCGAACCCCGAATTTGTTAATCAGGCACCCGGCATCAGCTCACGATAGCCTGATCGGGTATACCTGAGTGATCTCAAGATGATTCAGATTACGTTTTTCGTGACGCCAGCATCATTCCGCCACGAGGATGAGCTCGTGGCGTGCCGTCATCTGCGCCCTATGGATTGCGCATCCAACAACACCCACCCAGTGATTCACCATGCAAAAACAGCCTCTTCGTCTTACCGCGCATGGATATTCATAATTCTTACACTCTGAAAACAAAATAATAACATTTTGTTATTGTTTCACGATAACTTAGCGTCCGTTTTCCGGATGTGGGGCTAAGTGATGATGCAATGTCTGGCGTATTAGCGGTCTTCACTAACAACCGCGATAGACGCGGTGTTGCATACATTCCGGAAATACGGCCCGCGATGTCCAAATTAACAGGGCGACCAACGTGGTATCAGCTCATTTCCTGCTACGGGTAATGATATGAATACCGAAATATTTACATTCATTTTTATACGGTTAAAAGAGGTGTTATTGCATATGTTCAGAAAATTATCTCTCCTGAAAATCATCGTTATTTTTACTATCTCACCGTTTGCATTCGCCAAACAGGATGTCATTCGTATTGGCGTCGATTTGACTTTTCCACCCTTTCAAATGCGGGATGAACATGGCAACCCGGCAGGGTTTGATATCGATATAACCGATGCCATCTGTAAATCAGTCAATGCAAAATGCGACTATATCGTAAACACATTCGATGCCCAGATTCCGGCCCTGCTCGCCAAAAAAATAGACGTTATTTCACCACTTGGCGTCACGAAAAAGAGAAAAGAATCGATAGGTTTCAGCGACTATGCTTTTCATATACCTACCCAATTTGTTGCAAGGAAAGAAACGAACCTGCTTCCCCAGGCCGACATGCTGAGAGGGAAAAATATAGCGGTACAACAGGGCACTATTCAGGAAGCCTACGCCAACAAACACTGGCTGCCTGCGGGGGTTAACGTTATAACCTACCCTGATCAGGAAGCGATTTACGAAGATTTATATGCCGGGAGGGTTGATGGCGCGCTGTGCCCATCGGTTGCGCTGACATTCGGATTCCTGCAAACCCCGGAAGGTAAGGATTTTGAGTTAAAAGGCCCGGAAGTAACCGATACGGATTTGTTCAGTATCGGCTCAGCATACGGTATACGCAAAGACGATACGGACACAAAGGAGATGTTAAATCTGGGCTTGAAAAACATAATGAACAACGGCGAATTTTCCCGTATCAAAAAACGGTATTTCGGCGATATTGATTTAAGCGTAAAAGAATAACATCAGGCACAGTTAACCGATTCCTTGATTAATACTGAACTATTCCTTTCCGGTTCAATCACTCCCCCGGCCTGTAATGAGGCCGGGAAGAAGCAAGACACCCGCTAAACGTACGGGGAAATGGGCTACTCATTTTCAATACCGCCTCTCAGGCAAGAAGCTGGCCGTGTCCTGCCATTGTTATCCACTGACTTGTCTTTTGTCATTACGTCGATGTGACGCAATCCTGTAGTCACTTGATCCTGTAATTATTTGACCCTGCAGTAACTTGACCCTGTAGTAGCTTGACCCTGTAGTAACTACAGGGTGTTGAATAAGCCGCATACAAAGGGTGATGCTTATCCACGGCGTCGGTCGTCTGGCAAATGCCAACTGTGAGCGGAGAAATAACTATGGGTATTTTTGATAAATTATTTGGCGGTCATCACGGCGGTGGTCATCACAGAGGCGGTCATCATGGGGGAGGTCATCACGGCCACGGCCATCGTGATTCTCATGACCGTTACCCAACCGGGAACAACGTGGGGACGAGTTGCCCGAATTGCCGGTCGCTCAATGCCGCCACAGCACGTTTCTGCCAGCAATGTGGCTCATCGCTCGTGCCAGCGGCCTGCCCACAGTGCGGCACGGCAGTACAGGCTGGTGCAAAATTTTGCGGTCAGTGTGGGAATACCGTCATCTGATATCCGGCGGTGTCCCGCCATGCCGCGACACCGCCTAAAATACCGCCGCGTGCAACACGGTTCTGACCACAATACCGAACAGCGCCCCCAATGCGGCATAACGGAACAGGCGAGTAAAACGGGAGCCGACACCGAGAAAAATACCGATCCCCGGCAAATCAAAGGTCTGAATCAGTAAACCAGCGGACGCATTGATCTGGCTGACGCTCATCCTTCCTTGCTGAATCAGGTCCGATACCACGCCGAAATAAGCGGTGCCGCCCGCCAGACATTTCACCAGCGTCGGCATCACGAAAACCGGAGAAATATGGGCGGCGGCCAACAACGGCGAGAAGACACGCTCAAGCGCCGCCACCGCGCCGGCGGCCTCCAGTATGCCGACAATCGTCATGGAGAGAATCAGCATCGGCACCGATCCCAGCGCCAGCCTGATGGCGTCTGCCCCGGCACTGTTAATAATGCCGATAATGCCTCTGGCGGTCGTTTCATCGGCAGAGATCTCGCTGGAACGGCGGCTTTCCTCGATAGAGAGTTTGCGTCCCAGCACGTGGTAGGTCAGCGCGGCGGCGGCCAGCCCGCCGATCATCGATATGGCGATCGCCGCCGCCCAGTGCAGGCCAAACGGCGTCAGCGGATAAAATACGTTGCCCTGCCCCATGGCAAACACCATCGCCAGCGTCGCCGCCATATGACGATCAGACACGCCGCGTTTTTCCATCATCGCCAGCGTGGCCAGCGGCGCGGCAAAACTGACGAAATTAAGCTGAATTAACGCAAAGGTGCTCATCCCGGTCAGCCCGAAGGGCTTGAGGATGGGGGCCATCCAGCGCACCAACGCATCGACAACGCCTTTCACTTCCAGAAACCGCATGATGACCAGCATCACCACCATAATCGGCAATAGTGTATACAGCGCAACGTCAACGGAGGCTTTCCCCGATGACATGATAATTCCAATCACGTTCATGTAATGTCCCTGCACGGGTGAAACGGCTCCGGTTGCCGCCGGTAGCGGCGCGCCCCGGATTTTCTGCCCGGTTATTTTCGTGACAATCATCACAATATTCCACAACGTTTTTTAGCTGCCCGCCATCGAATCACCACTAAAATTCGCGGCGACGACGGACGGATAACCCATCGCGCACTTGTCTGTCATAATTCGGTTTTTTCCCTATGGACGTTGCGCTACCATGGCCGCCACGTTGTTTTTGACTGAATTATATGGATATCTGATGCGTCGCCTGGTTGCTGTTTTCCCGTTGTTGCTGGCGCTGTCCGCCTGCAGCAATAAATCCACTGAGCCCGCTGGGGCTGAAATTATCGGTACACCTGCCACCAACGCCCCATCCGGCGGCTTTTTGTTGTCTCCCGCCCATGCCGGCGCCATGCTGACCAACGGCGATTTCGCCAACAGCCCGGAAGTTAACCGCTTCGTGGATAAGATGGTGCAGCAGCATGGTTTCGAACGCCAACAACTGCACGACGTACTGGCGCAGGCGCAGCGGCTGGACTGGGTCATCAGGCTGATGGATAAACAAGCCCCCGCGCCGTCAACCGCTACGCCTTCCAATATTCCCAACGGTGCCTGGCTACGTTACCGCAAGCAATTCATCACCCCGGATAACCTGCAAAACGGCGTTGCGTTCTGGAACCAGTATCAGGATGCGCTGGCGCGCGCGCAGCAGGTTTACGGCGTCCCGCCGGAGATCATCGTCGGTATTATCGGGGTGGAAACCCGCTGGGGCCGGGTGATGGGCAAAACCCGCATACTGGATGCGCTGGCGACATTGGCCTTCGCCTACCCGCGCCGCGCCGCGTACTTCCAAAGCGAGCTAGAGTATTTTCTGCTGATGGCGCGGGAAGACGGCTTTGACCCGCTGTCGCTGCGTGGTTCGTTTGCCGGTGCGATGGGTTACGGCCAGTTTATGCCATCGGCGTTCAAGAAATACGCGGTGGATTTCAACGGCGACGGCATTGCCAACCTGTGGGACCCGGTAGACGCCATCGGCAGTGTCGCCAACTACTTCAAATCAAACGGCTGGCAGCCAGACGGGCAGGTCGCGGTGACCGCCAGCGGCCAGACTTTCGCACTGGAAACCGGCTTCAAAACCCGCTATTCCGTGTCAACGCTGGCGGCGGCCGGGCTGCGCCCAACCGCTTCATTAGGCGGCGCGCAGGAAGCCAGCTTACTGCGTCTCGACATGGGCAGTTACTACCAGTTCTGGTATGGCCTGCCGAACTTCTACGCCATCACCCGTTACAACAACAGCGTGCACTACGCCATGGCGGTATGGCAGTTAGGGGATGAAGTCAGAAAAGCGCGAATGGGGTATTAAGCTTAGGGCTGGCTGTTGAACAACAGCCGGGTTTGTTACTGGCAAATTTATGTCAGGGCAGTGGAAAAGTTTCGTGCGTGATGGCATCGGTAATTCCTTTGCAACGTCACCGCACGCACGACAAGGAGAGGCTCAAACGCCGCCTCTCCTTGACCACTGGCTAGGGGCTAAACTGTGCCGCTGCGCGGTTCCTTCGGCGTTCGACTTCGCTGTTCGGACCGCTCGTGACGCGTTCCAAACGCGGCACGAGCTTGCGCGGCTTCCCTGCCGCGCATCCGGCGAAGTCGTCCACCTCAGCACAGTTTTTGACGCCGGAAAAACCTCTCACCTTGAACTCAATACGTTTGCACAACAAGCCTCATCCGTCGCTCTATGCACTATGCCGTGCGGCGTATTCCGCGCTGTTCACCCACTGGTGGTCCTGCTCCCAGCTAAAACGCCACTGGCGCACCGGCCCGGCCATCACGTTGAGGTAGTAACTGTCGTAGCCCGCCAGCGTCGCCACCGGATGATAACCGCGCGGCACCATCACCACGTCCCGGTCATACACCGCCATGCACTCGTCCAGCGAGCGATCCTCGGTATAGACCCGTTGCAGACAGAACCCCTGCGGCGGGTTGAGCCGGTGATAGTAAGTTTCCTCCAGATAGGTTTCCTGCGGAGGGTTGTCGACGTCGTGCTTGTGGCTGGGGTAAGAACTGGTACAGCCCTCGTCGGTGTAAACTTCAACCACCAGCAGGCTGTCTGCGGCTTGGTCCTCCGGCAGAATATTATGCACGAAACGGCGGTTGCGCCCGACGCCACGCGCCTCGGCACCGATATCCTGCGGCGCGATCAACCGGGTGGGATGGTTACCCGCGCCCGGCGCGGCACAGACCGCCAGTTCCAGCGGCGTATCGGCGATGATCGTCACCGTTTCACCCGGCGTGACGTACACCGCCCAAGGTCTCTTGCGCTCGAACGGGTTCATGCGTTCGCCGATATGTTCAAAGCGCGCCTGCGGTGTTATCACCGTCGCCCGGCCGCCGACCAGCACCAGACAACGCTCTTGCGCTACTGCCGGCAGCACCAGCGTCGTACCGGTTGATAGCTGGTAAACCTCAAACCCGACATAACGCCAGCCCGCACGGGCCGGGGTAATCTGCTGGATGCGCCCCAGCGCGTCCGGCGCATGATAACGAGACAGTAATCGAGACATCGCCACCTCCTGGTTGCTACCGTCAAATCAAACCTGCATCGCGGGCAAAGCGTTGCAGGTTATTGAATCCCAACGTCGCGTAAGTCAGCGGATGCGCCACCGCCGGGTCCTGTTCGGCTTCCACCACCAGCCAGCCCTGATAATCATGCGCTTTCAGCAGTTGGAACAATGACGGGTAGTCGACGCAGCCGTCGCCCGGCACGGTGAACACGCCGCTCAGCACCGCATCAAGGAAGCTGGTCTTGCGGTTCTTCACCTCTTTCAGCACCTCGGGGCGAATGTCTTTGCAATGCACATGGTTGATGCGTTGCACCCAGCGCTGCGCCACCGCCAGCGGGTCGGCGCCGGCAAAGGTGAGGTGACCGGTATCCAGCAACAATCCTACTTCCGGCCCGGTATGGGTCATCAATTGGTCTACGTCGTCGGCGGTTTCAATCACCGTTCCCATATGGTGGTGATAGGCGATTTGCACCCCCTGCTGCTGGGTATAACGGGCGAATTCGCTGAGCTTCTCGCCGTATTCCTGCCAGCGCGCCGCCGGGAAACGCGGCCGTAAATGCACCGGCGTGCCCTGCTCGCCGTGAATCGCGCCGGTCACTTCGGCGAACACCAACACAGTGGCGCCCAGTTCCCGTAGCAGGTTGAGATGGTCCTGCACCGCCGCGATTTCCTCGTTGACCGAACGGGTCAGCAGTTGGCCGGAATACCAGCCGGAGACCAAACGCAGCCCATGTTGTTGCAGAATCGGCCCCAGCACGCCGGACTGACGCGGAAACTTGTTGCCCAGTTCAAACCCGGCGAAGCCGGCCTGACGCCCTTCGCTCAGGCAGGTTTCCAGCGGGGTTTCCGCCCCCAGCGAGGGCAGGTCGTCATTGGTCCAGGTCAGCGGATTGATACCCAGTTGAACGCTCATTCTCGATTCCTTCTGCTCAGAATTAATGGAGTTAGCCGCGCTGACGCCACAAGGCGATCAAGTGCAGGTAGTTATCTTTGACGTCGGCGATCAGTTGCTGATCGTCGATATCGCCGCGCAGCCACTGCTGCGCCGGTTGCGCAAACAACGTGCGTCCCACCGCAAATCCTTTCACCACCGATTGACCGGCAGCGGCGTTGAACCCCTGACGTAACGTCTCGATTGGCGCATCCAGCCCGAGGATCACCACGCCACGGCAATAGGGATCGCGCTCGGCCAGTAACTGTTCCAACCGTTGCCAGCCGCTGGCGGACAGCGGCGGCAGTTTCCACCAGTCCGGCCGGACGCCAAGGTTGTAAAATCGCTGAATCGCCCGTAGGTACAGCTCGTCGCTGCGCGGCATGTCGGCCGGCAGGATCACCTCCAGCAGCAACTCATGGCCGGATTGGCAACAGGCGCGATAGACCTCGCTCACCTGCCGCTCCTGCGCCAGCCGCAACGGGCTGTCGTCTTCCGGGTGGAAAAACACCAGGCACTTCACGATGTGTTCCAGCGGCCAGTTCACCAATTGCGAACCGATGTTGCCGTGCTCCAGCGCCAGTGGGCGTGAGCCCGGCAGCTCGATCGGACGGCCTATCCACCAGCCTTGCCCGGTGATGGTATTGAGCGCGTCTTGCCCGAAGGTGCCGTCGCACAGTAATCCGGCTTTGCCGGGGGCTAATCCGGCCTTGCCGGGCGACCCGGCATCACCCAACAACCCGGCTTGCTGTGCCGCTTGTTGACTGGCCTTGAGAATCAACTGTTTGAGCGCCGGGATCCGGCTACGATCGGCACCGCAGGCCAGCGCCATCTCCTCCAGTTGAATACGGTGATCGAAGGCGATCACGCACAGCTCTTCCCAGCGCTGACGGCGGGTGGTAACGCGATGCAGGTGGTTCAATTCCGGGTCCAGATCCGGTCTTGGCACCGTATGCGCGCGCGCCAGATAATTATCCAGTTCGATACGGCTCGGCATCGCCGGGGCGCAGCCGTGGCGCGACACCACCAGCGCGCCGCAGGCATTGGCGTAGGCACAGGTTTTTTCCCAGCCTTCACCGCTCAAATAACCACGCAGCAAGCCGGACATAAACGCATCGCCCGCGCCCAGCACGTTGAGCACCTCGACGCGCACGCCTTTGACGGTGATGCCGTCATCCAGCGACGCCGGAATAGCGCCGGTGAACACCGAGCAACCGAGCGGGCCGCGCTTGCACACCAGCTCCGCCGCAGTATGCAAACGCACCTGACGCAGCGCCTGCAATGTGTCGGTGTTACCGCCGGCGATATGAAACTCCTCTTCGGTGCCGACGATCAGGTCGAACAGGTTCAGTACCTGTTGCAGTTGCGCCGTCACCGCAGCGGATTCGATAAAACGGGTTTCGCCGTCGCCGGGCGAGGTCAACCCCCACAGCACCGGCCGATAGTCGATATCCAGCACCGTTTTCACACCGTGACGGCGGGCGTAGCGCAGCGCGGTCAGCACCGCTTCGCGGGTGTTCGGGTGCGACAAATGGGTGCCGGTAATCGCCAGGCAGCGTGACGAGGCGATGTAGTCTTCGCTGACATCTTCCGGCGTAATGGCCATGTCGGCGCAGTTATCGCGGTAGAAAATCAACGGAAAGGTTTCCCTGTCCTTGATGCCGAGCAACACCAGCGCGGTTAGCCGCGTCGGGTCGGTAATCAAGTGGCTGGTGTCGCAGCCGACTTGCTGTAATTCTTCGCGCAGAAAGCGCCCCATGTGTTCGTCGCCGACCCGCGCCAGCATCGAGGAACGCAGCCCTTGCCGGGCAGTGCCGTAGGCGACGTTGCCGGAAGAACCGCCCAGATATTTGGCGAAGCTGCCCATGTCTTCCAGACGCGCGCCGATCTGCTGACCGTACAGGTCTACCGCCACCCGCCCCATGCAAATCACATCAAACTGCTTTTGCGTAGTCATTATGTCCATTCCTGTCAGCCCAAAAGGGAAATCGACAACACGTCGGCCAGACGGTTATCCCACTTCATGCACCGCCACCCAGCGTGCGGCCTGATGCGACAGCACAATGGCATCCAGCACCCGGGAGACGCGCCAGCCCTCTTCAAAATCAGGCCACAGCGGCCGGTCGGCGGCGATGCCGTCGACAAGATCGCGCACCTCGACGGTTTTCTGATCGTTAAAACCGAAACCATGCCCGGCGCTGGCGCAGAACGCAGCGTATTCCGGGTGTTGCGGCCCGATCAGCAAGGTCTGAAATCCTTGCCGGTTAACCGGGTCGTCATGCCGGTACAGCTTCAACTCCGCCATGCGCTCCTGGGTAAAACTGAGGGCACCGCGGGTGCCGGTGATGACATAACTCAGCCCCATTTTGCGGCCACAGGCCACGCGTGACGTCTCAATCACCCCGCGCGCGCCATTGGCGAAACGCACCATCGCATGGGCCTGATCTTCGTTTTCCACCGTGACCCGATCAGCGGAACCGGCGCTGACCGGCCGCTGCGGCACTACCGTTTGCAGATCGCCGCACACCTCGGCTACCTCGCCGACCAGGTAGTGCGCCATATTGACGATGTGCGCCCCCACGTCGCCCAGCGCCCCCAGCCCGGCGGTATGCCGGAAGCAGTGCCAGTCCGCCGGCTTGTTCGGGTCGGCCAAATAGTCTTCGTTATGGGTGCCGTAGAAATGGGTTACCTCGCCGATTTCACCACGCGCGATAATCTCTTTCGCCAGCTGCGCCGCCGGGTTTTTCATGTAGTTAAACCCGACCAGCGTTTTCACCCCGGCCTGACGGGCGGCGTCCACCATCTCGCGCGCCTCGGCGGCGTTGAGCGCCAGCGGTTTTTCCGAATAGACGTGTTTGCCGTGGCGAATTGCTTCCATCGCCATGGTCTGGTGCAAAAAGTTGGGGGCGCAGATATCCACCACGTCGATGGCCGGGTCGGCCACCAGTTCCTGCCAGTCACTGGTATAGCGGGCAAAGCCCAGTTCCCGTGCGCGCTGTTTCGCCAGCTCCGGCGAGACTTCCGCCAACATCTCGCACACCAGTTGCCCTTTCAGCCCGTACACCACCGGTGCCTGCGCATAGGCGATTGCGTGGGCGCGGCCGATGTAGCCGGTGCCGATCAAACCGATTCGTACCTGTTTCATGTGTGTCGCTCCCATTGTCAGAGTGCGCCGCGTCGGCTTTTGGCGTAAGTATCGAACGCCACCGCCAGCACGATGATGAGCCCGGTGATGATCTGCTGGTAGTACGCCGAGACATTCATCAGCACCAGGCCGTTAATCAGAATCCCCATAATGACCGAGCCGATAATGGTGCCGCTGATACGCCCGTAACCGCCCATCAACGAGGTTCCGCCAATCACCACCGAGGCGATGACCCGCAGTTCGAACGAAATACCGGCTACCGCTTCGGCACTGCCCAGCCGGGCGCTGAGAATAAAGCCCGCCAGCCCCGCCAGTGCGCCAATCACTACGTAGACGCTGACCAGCACCCGCTGCACGTTAACCCCGGCCAGCCGCGCCGCCTCGGTATTGCCGCCGATGGCGTACACAAAGCGCCCCCAGCGGGTTTTATGCAGCGCCAGCCAGCCGACCAACGCCACCAGCGCGAAGATCCAGATAGGGATGGAAACGCCGAGCAGTTCGCCGCGCCCCCACCAGCGGTAGCTAGGGTCAAACCCGGCGATGGGCGCACCGTCGTTGACAACCAGCGTCAGGCCGCGCCAGATGGTCATGCCGCCCAGCGTAACGATGAATGGCGACAGACGCAGACGGGTAACCCCCAACCCGTGCAGAAAGCCGATGACCGTACCCATCACCAGGCAGATGCCAAGCCCCACCAGCCAGCTCATACCGCCCCAGGCTTGCGCATCGACGGTGGTGAAGTTATCGCCTTTGATAACGTAAGCGGCGGTCATCGCGCACACCGCCAGAATCGACCCGACCGACAGATCAATGCCCGCGGTCAGGATCACGAAGGTCATCCCCACCGCCATGATGCCGTAGATAGACACTTCGGTAAGGATGTTGGTGATGTTGCGTTCCGTCAGGAAGTTGCTGTTCTGCGACTGAAAAAAGATCAGCAGCAGGATCATGAAAATGAATACCCCGAAACGCTCGAAGAAGGCGATCGGGTCGATGCGTCCCCGGCCGTTGGCCGGCGCCGGCAATTTAATGCGCGATAAAGGTTGTTGCATACTCATAGACTCTCCGTTATGCAGCCTGTTGTGCGTCATGGCAGATGGCCATCAGGGTCATCAGCCGCTCTTCCGTGGCGTCATCGCCGTGCAGTTCGCCGGTTACCCGGCCTTCGCTCAGCGTGATGATGCGATCGGAAATCGCCATCACCTCCGGCAGGTCGGACGAAATGACGATCACCGCCACACCGCGTTTCGCCATATCGAACAGCACCTGATGCACTTCGGACTTGGTGCCGACATCAATGCCGCGCGTCGGCTCATCGACGATCAACACCCGGGGGTTGAGCGCCATACAACGCGCCAGAATCACTTTCTGCTGATTGCCGCCGGAGAGCTTGCGCACCTCCTGCTCGCTATCCACCATCTTGATGCGCAACGCCTGCCGGTAGGATTCGATCAGGTCGTCCTCGCGGCGGGTATCGACGAAGTAGCGCCAGCGCAACAGCGACGACAGGCTGGAGAGCGACAGGTTGTTGCGGATAGACAAGCCCAGCACGGCCCCCTCTTTTTTGCGATCTTCCGGCACCAGCGCGATGCCCTGATCGAGCGCATGAAGCGGATCGACCGGGCGGTAGGGCTGTCCGTCGAGCCAAAATTCACCGGAAGTGAACGGGTCGGCGCCGAACAGGCAGCGCGCCACTTCGGTACGCCCGGCGCCCACCAACCCGGCGATACCGAGGATCTCGCCCTCGTGCACCTGAAAACCGATGTTATCGAGCGCGATGCCGTGCGGGTCGAGCGGCGGTTTTTCCCGGCACAGCCCTTTCACCGCCAGCCGTACCGGCTTGTCCTGATGATGGGTTTCCGACGGCGGACGGCGGGTAAACACCACATCGCGCCCGACCATCATGCGAATGATGCCGGCCACATTGATGTCGGCCACGTTGCCGGAACCGGTGTAACGGCCGTCCTGCAATACGGTGAAACGGTCACACAGTTGGAACACTTCGTGCAGCCGGTGCGTAACATAAATCACGCTGACGCCGCGCGTTTTCAGCTCGCGCACCACCCGATGCAAACTCTCGACTTCGCTGTCGCTCAGCGCGGCGGATGGCTCATCCATCACGATCAACCGGGCGTTCAGCGTCAGCGCACGGGCGATTTCCACCATCTGTTGCTGCGCCACGCTCAGCCGCGCCACATGGGTGGTCGGCGATATGTTCAGTTGCAGGTACTCCAGTATCGTGCGGGCTTCCTGATTGACCGCTTGCGCATCGACAAACAGCCGGTTGCGTTGTAGTTCACGGCCAAGAAACATGTTTTCCGCCACCGTCATGTTGGGCAGCAGGTTGAATTCCTGATAGATGGTGACGATGCCGCGATTCTGCCGCTCTACCGGCGAATCCTGCGGCGACAGCAGCTCGCCGTTGAAGCGGATATCGCCGCTGGTCTGAGGCTGCGCCCCGGCCAACGCCTTGAGCAGAGTCGACTTGCCGGCGCCGTTCTCGCCCAGCAAGGCGTGGATTTCGCCTGACTGCACCGTCAGTTGCACTTTATTCAGCGCCCAGACGCCGGAGAAATTCTTGGCCAGATCAGTGATAGCCAGTAAGGGTTCAGTCATGGGATAGCCCTCCTTCATCACCGGCCTCCCGGCCGGTGAGTGAGTGGTGTGTCCGCTTATTTGCCCGCTTCGCCGATACGTTCAGCATCGTTCAGGTTGTCTTTGGTGATCATGGTCGGCGGATAGTCCGCTCCGGTGATCGCCGACTTGGTGCGAATATTGTTGGTCAGTTGGGTCATCGCCTGTGTTACCGCGTAGCCGGGTCGTTGATCGGCGGTGGCCGCCAGCCAGCCGTCGCGTACCCGCGCCAGCGCTTCCGGTACGGCGTCAAAACCGGTGACCATCACCTCGCCCGGCTTCAACCCCTGGCTTTGCAGCGCTTCAATCGCCCCCAACGCCATATCGTCGTTGGCCGACAAAATCACCTGCGGGCGCTTGGGCAGCGACGGCAGCACGCTTTCCACAATGCGCATCCCTTCGGAACGCATCCAGTTGCCGGTCTGATCCGCCACCAGACGGTACTTGCTGCCGCCGGCTTTCAGGCTGTCGCGGATGCCCTGCGTACGTTCGATGTTGGACGACGACCCCGGTTGCCCCGTCAGCAGCACGATGTCGGCACCGTTCGGAAAGCGCGCTTTAACGAAATCGCCGATTGCCTGGCCGCCTTTGTAGTTATTCGCACCGAAGTGCGGCACTTTCTTGTCGGTTTTCACCGAGCGGTCCAGCGTGACTACCGGCAGTTTGGCGTCCTGAATTTCCGTGACCGCACCGGATACCGCGTTGACATCGTTCGGCGATACCACAAATCCCTGCGCGCCGCGGGTGATGGCGTTTTCCAGATCCGCCACCTGTTTCGGGGAACTGCCCTGGCTGTCCAGCACCTGCAGGTTAACGCCCAGTTCTTTGGCGGCCTTGACCGCAGTACGCTGCATGTGGACTTCAAATGGCATCGCCAGGTTGGGAGTACTGAATACAATCTGTTCGTTCTGGGCCTGCGCCAGACCGGACGACATCGTGAAGGCCATCGCGGCGGCCAGGATGGTTATCTTTTTCATGGTGTTGTCTCTGCATCAGTTGGGGATAAAGGTAAGGTCATGTTGTTATTCGAATCATGTCACTATGTCAGAGCGAAACAGCACGCCCTGTCGCCAGCGACTCCAGCGCTTTGTCGGCCAGATACAGCGCCCGCTCGCCGTCGACGCCGCTGCACTCGGGCCGGATACGCCCGTGCAATACCTCAACGAAATGACGCCATTCCGCCGCGTAGGCGTCGCGGTAACGCTGCAAGAAAAAGTGTTCCGGTTTGGCGGCGAGACACCCGGCGTCGCCCCAGTGTTCCACTTGGTTTTCGCGGATATTGCCCGCGCTCAACACGCCGAGTTCGCCGTGCAGTTCCAGCCGCTGGTCGTAGCCGTAACCGGAGCGGCGGCTGTTGACGATGGTCGCCATCGCGCCGGAGGCGAATTTGAACACCACAAACGCGGTATCGAT
This sequence comes from Dickeya sp. ws52, assembly GCF_007210685.1. Taxonomy (NCBI): domain Bacteria; kingdom Pseudomonadati; phylum Pseudomonadota; class Gammaproteobacteria; order Enterobacterales; family Pectobacteriaceae; genus Dickeya; species Dickeya sp. ws52. Next base: position 20,035 of record NZ_SZVX01000023.1, on the reverse strand, counting down.
GTCGCCCGCCGCGCCGATAGCCGGGTCTACCAGATTGCTGCCCTGCGCAAACACCGAGACCGGCTCTTCGCCCATGATGAAACGCACCATGTCGAAATCGTGGATGGTCATATCGCGGAACATGCCGCCGGACACGCGCACATACTCCGCCGGCGGCGGTGACGGGTCGCGGGAGATAATCATCAGTGATTCCGGCTTGCCGATACGCCCTTCGCCCGCCAGCGTTTTCACCCGGCGAAACTGCGGGTCGTAACGACGGTTAAACCCGACGAACAACGGCACCTGCTGTTGCTCCACCACCTTCAGGCAGTCGCGCACCCGGGCGATATCCAGATGTACCGGTTTTTCGCAGAAGATGGCTTTGCCGTGGCGCGCGGCCAGCTCGATCAGGTCGGCGTGGGTATCGGTGGCGGAGGCAATCAGTACTGCGTGAACCGCCGGGTCGGCCATCGCCTCATCGATAGTTTGCAAACGCGCCTGATATTTATCAGACAGCGCCTGCGCGTTGGCCGGATTGGGATCGACCACCGAATAGAGACAGGTTTCCCGATGTTCGGCGATGTTGACGGCGTGAACCTGGCCGATGCGGCCGGCACCCAGTAAAGCAATGTTAAACATGGCTACTCCCTCGATACCCGGAGGTATCACTGGTTGGTTGTAGGGTCAGGGTTTGTTCTGCTGGTTAGCGTAAAGACAATAAAACGTTTATTTCAATTTCAGTAAAACTGGAAATTATGTTTTTGCGCGCCAGCTAACATTTTTGTGACATATGAGCAAAATAGTGTTAGCAAAATCACGAAACCACCGTCATTCCGTCAACGCGTTGCAGTACGGGGAAAAACCCAATCAAGGCAGGAGATTAGTAAAGAAAGACCACTGTGTATCTTGTCGCCGGCTCACGGGCAAAGCCGCCTGAGGAGAGACGGATAGGGCTATCCGCATTTCCCTGCCGGTGAATAAAAATGAAATAAATATTTCAAATGCCGTTTCCGTTGCAGAAAAACAAGGGCACCGACGCCATACAGCGATGCTCAATCAGAGGCTGAGCACCGCGTAGCAATCGCAGCAATGAGCTTATTCCGCAATCAAAGCCGTGGCTGAAAACCGCGTTGAATTTGATAATGACAACCATTATTATCTAAGGATTGCTGATGCAACCCAGGGCAGGAAATAACGCAGCATGATTTCAAATCAGTACATCAGCCGCATCTCTCTTAACCGCGATAAGGTGGAATCATTCGACCTTTATCCATTTTCTATTCCAGCCATTCATTCGTTTGACTTTATTGACCCTCACCCCAAGGTGACCTTTTTTATTGGCGAGAACGGCAGCGGAAAATCCACATTGCTGGAAGCAATTGCCGTCGCCATGGGATTTAACCCCGAAGGCGGCACCCGAAATTTTAATTTCAGCACACGGGCGTCGCATTCAGAATTATCGAATTATCTGAGAATCGCCAAAGGCGTGAAACGCCCTCGGAATGGATTTTTCTTCCGTGCCGAAAGCTTTTTTAATCTGGCCTCGGAAATCGAACACCTTGATGCCGAACCGGCCGGCAGTCCGCCGGTGATTAATTCGTATGGCGGTCACTCGTTACATGAACAGTCGCACGGCGAGTCTTTTCTCTCACTGATGATGAACCGCTTTGGCGGCAAGGGGTTATACCTGCTCGACGAACCGGAGGCTGCGCTATCGCCGGCCAGGCAATTGGCCATGCTCGCCAGAATGCATGACCTGATTCAGGATGATTCACAATTTATTATCGCCACCCACTCGCCGATTCTGCTGGGTTACCCGGATGCGTTAATCTACCAGTTCGATGGCGATAGCCTCTCGCCGGTAAATTATAAAGACACCGATCATTATCAAATTACACGCTCCTTTCTGAACAACCCGGAAAAAATGCTGCAAGAGTTGATGAAAAAATAACGCTGCATATCCAGAGATGAGTAAACCCCCGACAGTCACGCTAATTAATAAATCTTGGAGTCAAGTCATGTTTATTTCGGATAAAGACGTCGCCAGAAAAGTCATCAAAAACACGTCTACGATGATAACGTTAATTGAAAAAGAGCTGGTCGACCTTGGCGATAAAATACCAGAGGAAGAATATAACCAATGTAAATACCGGGTAGGCGAACTTCTTTATACCCTTTGCAATGTGATCAATGATATTTCGATTGATCACCCTGATTTAAAGCCTAAAGATTTTCCTGTTTACGTTCGAAAAGAGGTGAGTGAATAATTCAGGATTCACACTTGTCATTCATCTCTGCGTATGGCGTATGGCGTATGGCAGAAGGTGCCCTGCAATGCTGCGCAGGGCACCCGCCAGACAGACAATCAGGCGGATTAATACTGTCGGGCTTTCGCACGCTGTAATTGCACCTCGCGCGCCGCGGCTTCAATCGCCGGGTTATCCGCCACCTGTGCGGTGCCGGTGTTCCACCAGGCGTCGTAGCCGTGGGTCATGGTTTTCGGCAACACCTTGATATCCAGCAGACAAGGGCCGGAGTGCGCCTGTGCTTCGCGCACCGCCTGTAACAACGACGCCTCGTCCCGCACCGTCCACGCCCGGCAACCGTAGCTTTCGGCGTTGCGGGCGAAATCCACCGTCACCAGCGGGCCGGTCAGTTTGCCGCTGCCCTGATCACGCCGCCGGTTCTCGGTGCAAAAACTGCCCATGCCCTGGCCCATTTGCAGGTTGTTGATGCAGCCGAACCCAGCATTATCGAACAGCAACACGGTTATCTTGATGCCTTCCTGCACCGCGGTTTGCAGTTCGCTGTGCAGCATCAGGTAAGAACCGTCGCCCACCATCGCATACACCGGCTGCTGGGGGGCGGCCAGCCGAGCCCCTACCGCCGCCGCGATCTCATAGCCCATGCAGGAATAGCCGTACTCCAGGTGATAGCTGTCCGGCGTTTTCACCTGCCATAGCCGTTGCAGGTCGCCGGGCAACGACCCGGCCGCGCCCACCACGATAGCGTCGTCTTCCAGCGCATCGTTGAGCAGCCCCAGCACGCGGGTTTGCGTCAGCCGGGTGCCCAACGTCTCACGGTATTCCGCCAGTTGAGCCTCCAGATGCCCGGCGATTTCCAGTTCCTGCCCGTCGTCGTCACGCCGCTCAAACAGCCGCCGACGCTCCTGCTGCCAGTCGGTGCGCGCCTGCGCGACCTCATCCCCCCAACCGCTGCGGTAGCCCTGCGCCTCCAGCGCCTGCGTCAGTTGCGTCAACCCCTCGTGGGCATCCGCCACCAGCGCAGCGGCATCCAGCTTGAACGCATCGAACTCCGCCACATTGAGCAGCAAAAACTCCACCTGCGGGTGGGTAAATAGCGACTTGGAAGCGGTGGTGAAGTCGGTCAACCGGGTGCCGACGCCAATCACCAGATCCGCTTGTGCCGCCAGCCGGTTGGCGGCCTGCCCGCCGGTCACGCCGATGCCGCCCACGTTGAGCGGATGCGACGAGACCACTGCGCCCTTGCCCGCCTGGGTTTCGCCGAACGGCAGATTGAAACGTTCGGCAAACCGGCGGAACGCGTCGTGCGCGCCGGCATAACGCACCCCGCCGCCGCAAATCAGCAACGGGCGACGTTTACGCGCCAGCAACGCCGCCGCCTGCGCCAACCGGGTGGTATCCGGCGGGCGACGCTCCAGATGATGAACCCGCCGCTGGAAGAACGACAGCGGGTAATCCCAGGCTTCCGCCTGTACGTCCTGCGGCAGACATAGCGTTACCGTGCCGGTATCCGCCGGGTCGGTCAGCACCCGCATGGCGTTGACAAGTGCGCTCATCAGTTGTTCCGGGCGGCTGATGCGATCCCAGTAGCGCGATACCGGCCGCAGGCAATCATTGGTACTGATGGTGGCATCGTGATACTGCTCAATCTGCTGCAATACCGGGTCGGGCTGGCGACTGGCGAACAGATCCCCCGGCAGCAACAGCAACGGAATACGGTTGGCGGTGGCAGTAGCGGCCGCCGTCACCAGATTGGCGGACCCCGGCCCCACCGAGGTGGTTACCGCGTATACGCGACGCCGCCGGTGTTGTTTGGCAAACCCCACCGCAATGTGCGCCATGCCTTGTTCATTACAGCCCTGATGCACCTGCAGGTGCCCGGCGTCCTGTTCCAGCGCCTGCCCGATGCCAAGCACGTTGCCGTGCCCGAAGATGGTCATCACCCCGGCAAACAGCGGCGTTTCCTCACCGTCAACCTCAAGGTACTGCTGATTAAGAAACCGGACCAGCGCCTGCGCCATGGTCATTTTCAACGTGTCCATCGTTCTGCTCCCGCAAATCAGGTGGAATTACTCTAGCGTCGGCATGACAAAGCTACTGGCGTGCTGCTCCAGACGCACGCTGGCCGGCCAACGGCTGGTCACGGTTTTCATGCGGGTATAGAAACGCACGCCATCGTTGCCGTGTACGTTGAGCGGGCCAAAAATGGAACGCTTCCAGCCGCCAAAACTGTGAAACGCCATCGGCACCGGGATAGGGACGTTGATCCCGACCATACCCGCCTGCACCTCTTCACTGAACTGGCGGGCGGTTTCGCCGTCGCGGGTGAAAATTGCCGTGCCGTTGCCATATTCATGCTGGTTGATCAGGGTCAGCGCGGTGTGGTAATCCGGTACGCGCACCACCGACAGCACCGGGCCGAAAATCTCTTCCTGATAGATCTGCATGTCCGGCATCACCTGATCGAACAGCGTCGGCCCGACAAAATAGCCCTGCTCATGCCCCGAAACACGAAGCCCGCGGCCATCGACCCGCAACGTCGCGCCCTGATCGACGCCGCTTTGAATATAACCGTTAATCTTGTCGCGGTGCGGGCCAGAAATCACCGGCCCCATGTCGTTTTCTTTCCCGTCCACCAGACCGGGGCCGACGCGCATGGCGGCAATCTGCGTTTCCAACCGACTGCACAACGCTTCGGCGGTGTCATCTCCCACCGCGACCACCACCGACAGCGCCATGCAGCGTTCGCCTGCCGCGCCAAACGCCGCGCCGAGAATAGCGTTGGCGGCCATCTCCATGTCGGCATCCGGCATCAGAATACAGTGGTTTTTAGCGCCGCCCAGCGCCTGACAACGTTTGCCGTGGGCCGATGCGGTGCGGTAGATGTACTCTGCCACCGGCGTCGAGCCGACGAAGCTTACCGCCTGAACGCGCGGGTCGGTCAGCAGCACGTCTACCGCAGCTTTATCGCCCTGCACCACGTTGAAGACGCCGTCCGGCAGACCGGCCTCTTTCAGCAGCGCCGCCAGCATCAGCGACAGCGACGGATCTTTCTCTGAAGGCTTGAGGACAAAGGTATTGCCGGTGGCCAGCGCAATCGGGAACATCCACATCGGCACCATCGCCGGGAAGTTGAACGGCGTGATCCCCACGCAAACGCCCAGCGGCTGCATCAGCGAATGGCTGTCCACGCCGGTGCCGACGTTGGCGGAGTGCTCGCCTTTTTGCAGATGGGGAATACCGCAGGCGAATTCGACCACCTCCAGACCTCGGGTCAGTTCGCCCACGGCATCGGAATAGACTTTGCCGTGCTCTTCGGAAATCTGCCGTGCCAGCGCGCTCAGGTTTGCTTCCAGCAGGGCTTTAAAACGAAACAGGATGCGGGCGCGACGCAGCGGAGAGTGCTTCGCCCAGTCGGGGAAGGCCGCCGCCGCCGCGCTGATCGCCTGCTTTGTTTCGTCAGCGCTGCTCAGCGCCACCTGACGAATCGCTTCGCCTGTGGCCGGATTAAATACCGACGCAACGCGCCCGCTATGGCTGGGCGCAATCTCGCCATGAATGAAATTGGATACGGTTTCCATGGTTACACCTCTGCTGGGTTTAGGGTGACGGATGGCTGATACCGCTTTACTGTATATGAAATAAAAATTCCATTTTAATAAGAAATAAAACAAATGTTGATTATTGTGATCCAGGATAGATTTTCTAGTAAACGTCAGGTAACCGCTATTTAACCGGGTTTTTCAACGGATTTATCCGCCTGCGCCGCATGAAACAGCTGAAGTATTCATTCTATTTTTCACCGAAAAAATAACAAATTGGTTTGAAATGCCGGTTCAACTCACTAGAATCGGATCATTACCATCCCGCCGGATGACGGAGAACAACACTATGGCGATGGCGACCAGCCTGAGAGAATTACAGGAGCAGATCCGCGCGCGGTACGATGCCCTGAGCAAGCGTTTGCAGCAGGTGGCGCGTTACGTGCTGGATAACACCAACAGCGTGGCGTTTGACACCGTGGCGGTGATTGCCGAACAGGCAGACGTCCCGCCTTCGACGCTGATCCGTTTCGCCAACGCCTTCGATTTCAGTGGTTTCAATGAAATGAAACAGCTGTTTCGCATGAATCTGGTGGAAGAAACCGCCAGCTATACCGACCGGGCGCGCTTATTTCGGGAGATGGAAGACCGAGTACCGGAACGCCCGCAGGACATCCTGCACGAGTTCGCCCGCTCCAACGCGCAGGCGATGCAGCAACTGGCGGCACGCACCCAGCCGGACGATCTGGAAAAAGCGGTCGACCTGCTGGCGCAGGCCGATACCATCTATATCGTCGGGCTACGCCGCTCATTCAGCGTCGCTACCTATCTGTCTTATGCGCTGAGTCATCTGGAAAGCCGCCCGGTGCTGGTCAACGGGCTGGGCGGCATGTTCCGCGAACAACTGTGCCGCCTGAGCGACAAAGACATCGTGGTGTCGATCAGCTTCTCGCCTTACGCGCAGGAAACGGTGATGGTGAGTGAAATGGCCGCCAGCGCCGGCGCACGCCAAATCGTGATCACCGACAGTCAGCTCAGCCCGCTGGCGACGCTGAGCGACCTGTGCTTTGTGGTGAAGGAAGCGCAGGTGGATGCCTTCCGTTCCCAATCGGCCACGTTGTGTCTGGTGCAGTCGTTGATGGTGTCGCTGGCGTACCGTCAGGGCAACAGCCTGCGCCAGCGCGAAGAGGGGCAGAAAAGCGCCTGAATCAATACCGCACCAATGAGTGAAAGCCGGGGAAATCCCGGCCGCCCTCTTCCTCATTCCTGCCGGTCGTGTTTTCCGGCATCAACCGCCGCCAGCCTCTCTGCAAACGGTGTAAACATCGGGTCTCCGATACCGCGTCCTTTTTACGAGAGTTTGCAGATGAGCAATTTCTGCGCCACAACCCAAAAGACGGGCGGCGGCAACCGGAAAAAAGTCCCGCCTCGCGATATGAAGTGATACTCTTGCTGCCACAGATCAAGACGTCTTACTTAGAGCCTGTCCCATTAGGCGCCAGACAGTACAACGATCCTAATAACAGAAAACGATCCCATAACGGAAAGAGTGATATGAGTAAAATTCGGGTTGGCGTGGTTTTTGGTGGTAAATCCTCTGAGCACGAAGTGTCATTGCAGTCCGCAAAAAATATTGTGGATGCCATTGATAAAACGCGATTCGATGTGGTGCTGTTAGGCATCGACAAGCAAGGGGAATGGCACGTCAACGATGCTTCCAACTATCTGCTCAATGCCGACAATCCGGCGTTGATCGCCCTGAACCGTTCCAGTCAGAATGTGGCGCTGATCCCGGGGCAAACCCATCATCAGTTGATCGATACGGCCAGCGCCAGCGCTTTGTCGCAGATTGACGTTATTTTCCCGATCGTTCACGGCACGCTGGGCGAAGATGGCTCGTTGCAGGGCCTGTTGCGCATGGCGAACATCCCGTTTGTCGGCAGTAGCGTATTGGGCTCCGCCGTCAGCATGGACAAAGACGTCACCAAGCGCCTGTTGCGCGACGCCGGGCTGCAGGTCGCGCCGTTCGTGACGCTGACCCGCGCCAATCGCGCCCGTCATGCTTATGGCGATCTCACCGCCCAGCTTGGCCTGCCGTTATTCGTCAAACCCGCCAATCAGGGATCGTCCGTCGGCGTCAGCAAGGTGCGCAATCAGGCGGAATTCGATCACGCCGTGGAGCTGGCGTTCCGTTATGACCATAAAGTATTGGTGGAATCGGCGATCGTCGGACGGGAAATTGAGTGTGCGGTGCTGGGTAATGATTACCCGAAAGCCAGTGTCTGCGGCGAAATCGTGTTGCATGACGAGTTCTATTCTTACGACACCAAATACATCAATGAAGACGGCGCCGCGGTGGCGATCCCGGCCGTGATGAACGACGACGTTCACCAGCATATCCGCGACATCGCCTTGCGGGCGTTTCAAGCGCTCGACTGCCGTGGTATGGCGCGCGTAGACGTGTTTCTGACGCCGGACAATCAGGTCGTCGTCAACGAGGTCAACACCCTGCCTGGGTTTACTAACATCAGTATGTACCCGAAACTCTGGGAAGCCAGCGGCATCGGCTATACCGCCTTGATCACCCAACTGATTGAACTGGCGCTGGAGCGCCACGCGCAGGACAGCAACCTGCACAGCTCGGTACACGAGTGAGGATGATGCTCCGGTACGCGCATGGCGCTTGCCGGAGCCTGTTCACTCAAATGCGGCTCAGAGCCGAAAACGCATCGATAGTCATAGACGGTTGGAAATTGATGACCTCGTAATTCGCTACCGCCTGAAACGGATCCTGCTCTAAAAACGCCTCCAGCTCTTCCCGCACGACGCTCTTCGCCAGAATCACCCCGCCGGTACGCGGATTCTTACGTCCGGAAGCCACAAACATGCCCTGTTCATATCCTCGTTTCAGCCAGGTCACATGTTTCTCCAGCAAGTTCTCCACTTCATCCAGCGGCGCATGGTATGTCAAACTGATGATATACATGGTTGTTCTCTTCGTTATAAATCGGCATTCGGCCAGCGCCCTTGCTGCAACACTACCCGGTAACCGTCGGGATCACGGAAAGTTTTGCCCTGCCGTTCCCAGTAAGGATTAAATGACGCCACCACGCTGAAGCCGGCCTGTGCCATGCGACCGCAAGACTCCTGCCATCGTTCATGGTCAGGCATGTACAGCACCAGTAAATCGTCTTCCGTCGGCGCCGGCATGATCGGGTGAGTATGACAAACGGTAAACTCAAGGTGCCAGGCCAGCCCCCGTCGGCCCAGCATAACACCACTGAAGCCGTCGTGTTGCGCAAACGAGCTTAATTTCTGCAACCCCAGCCCGTCACAGTACATTCGCTCGCTGCGTTGCAAGTTCGTCACTGGCCGCGCTATACGTAATGTGGTCATACATCACTCCTTTTCTGTTGATGGCAAAGACAGTGATATCACGAATCCCCCCTGGCGGCTACGCCACTTATTCCCCTTTTTTATCATGGTATTATATGAAATAGTACGTCGATGACTGGTTACCCGGGAGCCCGTGATGCCCACACATTGCACGCCGTTGTTTACCATCCGGCCAGAGGCTGTTGATCAGCCGGACATTCTGACATTGCTGGAAAAACTGGACGCTTATCAATCGACGCTGTATCCACCAGAGTGCTGCCACTTCACCGATTTGCGCAAACTGGCCGCCGACGAACTGATTTTTCTGGTGATCCGCCGGCGAGACGGGCTGGCGGTAGGTTGCGGCGCCATCTGGCTACGCCAACCTGGGGAAGGTGAGATAAAGCGCATTTATGTCGAGCCGGTCTGCCGCGGCAGCGGGGCTTCGGATCAACTGATGCGGCAATTGGAGAAACAGGCGCGTCTGGCCGGCTGTCGGGTGCTTAGGCTGGAAACCGGCATTCATCAACCACAGGCAATCCGGCTCTATCAACGCCACGGCTATCGTCTGTGCAGTCCTTTTTTCCCTTACGGCGACGACCCGCTCAGCGTGTATATGGAAAAAACGCTGGAGGGCGGCTCCTAAAAAAAACTGATTGCAGACTCTGGAATAAATGCTGTATGTTTAGCCAGTATTTTTCATGGAGATGCAACTAATGTACGTAGAGTTAGTTTACGATAAAAGAAACGTGAGCGGGTTACCCAACGCGGCGGAACAGATTAAAAACGAACTCACCAAACGGATCCATCGGGTGTTTCCGGACGCGGAAATCAAGGTAAAACCGATGCAGGCCAACGCCATCAATTCCAATGCCAGCAAACAGGATAAATCCACCATCAACCGGATTATCGAAGAAATGTTCAACGAGGCCGACGAATGGCTGGCGCCGGAATAACAGATGTCGGCACCGCGTCGCCGTTGCGGACATCGAGCTAACCCGCCACCGGGCTTCGTGCCGGAGGCGTTGGACCAGCAGCCGGTTTACACGCTACCAGCGGCCCTCTCGTTAATCGGCTACGTCCTGTAACAATGCAGGGCCGTTGCTGGATGTATTCTCGTTAGCAACACATCTCAGTACTGCGCACAGCTGGCGTATTGTTATACCACTCGGCTCCCTGTCAGATAGGTTAACAGCCTGTATTTTAAAATAAAAAAACCGGGTTATTCATATTCGCTTTCCTTACCACGCCGGAAATTCGTGAGCGGTATAACAGATACCAGCAAACATAACCGGCATAAGAAATTCCGTAATAGTCACCCGCATCGGGCCCTACAACAATAAGCGGGAACGGAGCAAACGCTGCTTTTATCTATCTTCGGAGTTTCCAATGACTAACAATAACAAGTTAAGCACAGCGGAAAAAATGGGTTTCGGTATGGGAGACGCGGCCTGCGGCATCGTCTACTCCTCTGTCACCATGTTCCTAACCTATTTTTATACCGATATTTATGGCATTTCCGCTGCGGCAGTGGGCGTGATGTTTCTGGTAACCCGTATACTGGATGCGGTCGTCGATCCCATGATAGGTCTGTTGGCTGATAGAACCCGCACTCGCTGGGGGCATTTTCGCCCATGGCTTATCTGGTTCGCCGTGCCGTATGCCGTGATTGCCGTCCTGACCTACACCACGCCGGATCTGACCGGTACTGGAAAATTGGTGTATGCCTACATCACATATACCCTATTGATGATGTTCTACACCTTCATCAATATTCCTTACTGCTCGCTGGGTGGAGTCATCACCACCGACGAAAAAGACCGGCTTTCCGCCCAGTCTTACCGCTTTACCATCTCTTCCGCCGCCGGGCTGCTGGTGTCAGTAGGAACCTTGTGGCTGGTGGACTGGATAGGCCAGGGAAATAAACAGCTCGGCTATCAGGGCACCATGGCGATAATGGGCGTCCTGGCGGTTATCATGCTGATTTTCTGCTTTTTCACTACGCAGGAACGGATTAATCCGCAGGTGGAACCAGGACAAAACGTCTGGGACGATATGAAAAATCTGCTGAGTAACGACCAGTGGCGTATCGTCGCCGTCATCACCTTTTTCTCCAGCATGGCTGGAGTGATGCGCGGAGCCGCCACACTCTACTACGCCACCTACCTGATGATCGGCCCGGAGCATAGCGGCACGACCGGTACCGCCATGAAAAGTGCGTTTATTACCACCAGTGTGGTCGGCACCATCATCGGCGCGATGCTGGCGGGGTATTTCGCTAAACGCTACCGCAGCCTGAGCCTGTTCAAAAACATCAACCTACTGCTGGTGTTAACCGGCCTGGTGCTCTTCATGGTGCCACCCACCTGGCTTGCGGTGGTGTTTCCACTCTATTTTCTGGTGGGTTTTTTCCATCAAATGTACCAGCCGTTCAAATGGAACATGATGGCGAACGCAGCCGACTACGGCGAATGGAAAACGGGTCGCCGTATTACCGGACTGTCGTTTTCAGGTAACCTGTTCGCACTTAAACTGGGGATGGCCGTTGCCGGGGCGTTGGTCGGTTTCTCGCTGGGCTGGTTCGGTTATGTCGCCGGTTCGTCAACTCAAACGCCGTTGGCCGCCACCGGGATTATCGGTTTACTGAGCATCGGCCCCTCATTGTCTTACCTGATACTGTACTGGCTAACGCGTTTTTATACATTAGACGACCAGACTATGGAACGCATTCAAGCGGACTTGGCTCGTCGCCATGCCGCGCAGCCTACCGTCGAGCAGGATAACAGCGTCGAACCCCATCTAACCCCACGTGGCGCGGCCTGACAAGTCATACCGCCAAGGCCTCAGGCAAGGCCCAGGGATGGGCCGGGCAATAAAACCAACGCACTGGTAGCCTGAAGCTCGACGGGTATAGACGGGTATAAAAGGAGAAGAACAAGGTGAACCCATCACAGATGACATCCCCCTGGAATCCGGATCTGGGCAACGGCCGCTACCGTAATCCCGTACTGTTCGCCGATTATTCCGACCCGGACATCATACGAGTCGGCGATGATATTTATCTGGTGTCCTCCAGCTTCAACCATATGCCGGCCCTGCCCATCCTGCACTCGCGGGATCTGGTTAACTGGACGCTAATCAACCATGTTTTTACAGGTTTTGACCTGCCGGGGTACGAACGGTTTCAACCGGGAAAAGGCGTCTGGGCTCCCAGCATTCGTTATCACGCCGGGAAATTCTGGGTGTTTTTCAGTACACCTGATGAAGGGATTTTCATGTGCCAGACGGATGACCCGCGCGGCAAGTGGAGCACGCCGCATTGTGTGAAATCCGCCAAAGGTTGGATAGATCCTTGTCCATTCTGGGATGATGACGGCAGCGCCTGGCTGATACACGCCTTCGCGTTCAGCCGTAGTGGGCGCAAACACCTGCTGCAACTGTGCCGAATGAGCGGCGACGGCCGCCAGTTGCTGGATGACGGGCGCATAATCGTCGATGGCACTGCCAGCCAGCCGACGCTGGAAGGCCCCAAACTCTATAAGCGCCGCGGCTGGTACTACATTTTCGCCCCGGCTGGCGGCGTACCTACCGGCTGGCAAACGGTGCTGCGTGCTTCATCGTTAGAAGGGCCGTGGCAATCACGTATCGTATTACATCAGGGAGGAACGGCCGTTAATGGCCCTCATCAGGGTGGCTGGGTCGAACTGGAAAGCGGCGAGAGCTGGTTCGTACATTTTCAAGATCGCCACGCCTATGGCCGCGTCGTACACCTGCAACCAATGAAATGGCAGGACGACTGGCCGCTCATTGGCGCACAAACAGGCGACGACGGCATCGGCGAGCCGGTCACAGAAGCGGCCATACCTAACGTCGGCCGCCCATACATGCCGGTGCAGCCGGCAACATCCGACGATTTTACCGATGACCGGCTCGGCCTACAGTGGCAATGGCAGGCCAATCCCGATGCCGGTTGGTACGAACTGTGCCGGCCGGGGCTGCGACTGTTTTGCCAGCCGATGCCGCAACGCAACGGCGTTCCTTCCTGGTATGACGTTCCTCATTTACTGATGCAGAAATTTCCGGCGGAGACCTTCACCGTTACCACCCGGCTACAGCCATCGCTGGCAAACGTGGGCGACCGGTGCGGGCTGATCGTCTACGGTGAACGCTTCGCTTTTCTGGGGCTGGAAAAAACGGCGGACGGCGTGGCGCTGACAAGCGGCTATGGCTGGATGACCGATGCGCAGGAACTACGCCAGTACGCCGGGCCGACATTACCGGTTGGAGAAGAAGTGCACGCGCTTGAACTGCGGGTGACGGTGCTGCCGAACGCACGCTGCCAGTTCGCGTGTCGCACGCCTGACGGCGGTTTCACCCCGGTCGGGGAGCCTTTCGCCGCCGGGCCGGGAAAATGGGTGGGGGCCAAAATCGGGCTGTATGCGCTGTCGTTACCGGAACAGCGCGGGCCGGGCCGAGTCGACGTCGATTTTTTCCACGTTACGCCCTGAACGCCGATTACGCGGCCCGCATCCGGGCCGCAGCCATCAGGCTGTCACCCGCATTGGACCGCTGCCAGCGGTCACGCCTAATAGCGATAGCCGCTAAATAACGCCCCCGCGGACAAGAAAAAAGCACCGCCTAGTAATACTCGATTTTGGTGGTGTGCGTCAGCGTGGTCACCGTTTGCGTCACCCCCTTGCCATTGGATACCAGCACCTGACACTGGCGCGGGTTCAAATGCTGGTCATACTGGCATGTGGTGCGGGTCACGCTAATCTGTTGGTTGTTTTCCGTCACGATGACCGTCGCATTCAACCGCTTTTCCGCCGGAGCGTCGTTTTGCATCTCAACGTTGGTCACCTTGCCGTTTTCCGGTGAAACAAACGTCATGCTGATCGGGAACCCCTCATCGTCGTAACGATAGCTCGCCAACGGCGTAGGCCGATCGCGATAAACCACCTCGCTGATCGCCTGTTTATCATCGGAACGGTAGCTCAATCGGCCATCCGGCGTTTTCTCCAACTGGCAGTGCTCCGTCAGTTGAAACAACACCTGACGATCGCTCTTCTCTATCAATCTATTCCCGTCACGTAGCAGATCCAGATCGAGATTCATCGCCGGCTGGTAGGTACGTAATGTCACCAGGCATCCTTCGGCATCAAATGCGCCTTCAACATAGGCGGTGACTTTGCCGGCATCATCGGTCTGCGTTTGTGTAAAATGCTTAATCTTTCCCCGTAACGCATCAAAACCAAAAATATTGGAAAGCCCAGCCAGCACCGGGTTCACCGGCTCCAGTGCCGATGTTAAGTCACACCCTGCCAGTAATATCGCCCCCACCAGCACCATGGCGTGTCGTTTCATAGTCCTTATCCTGGATACTTGTTGAATCGCATCAGTTTACGTCAATTCCCAAAGAGAGGATAAAGAAACACGCTATCGCTATCGGGAAGCTACAAATAAGAAGAGAACCTCCAGAAGACGCCGCTCACGCCGTCGCCATCATGGGCGACGGCATCATGTAGACGGCAACGGTTTCCTGCTGCTGCCGGGAAGTCAGAAATACCTGGCGGATCCCCAGCGAATGAAAGCCGCACTTGAGCAACACCCGGCCGGACGCCACATTCTGCGGTAAGTGGCAGCCATAGATTTTCTCAACGCCTAACTGGCTAAATGCGAACTGGCATAACGCCCGGCTGGCTTGCGTGCCAAACCCCCGCTGTCGAAAATCCGCGCTTAGCCAATAGCCTATCTCCGGCTGCGCCGTTTCCAGCGAAACCAGTGAAATCGAACCAATCAACTGCTGGTTCTCAGACAGACAGATAGCGTAGGCCACGCCTTTACGTTGCTCCCAATGCTGCTGCAAATCGGCAATCCAGTTAGCTACCGTCTCACGCGGGCAAGGATAGGGAATCAACATGGTCATGGCGGAAATATCGGGTGTGCTGTTCAACAGAGTGCAGACTTCTGCAACGTCAGGTGCTTGTAATGGTCGTAACAGCAGATGTTCGGTAGTCAGGGTCGGTTGCCGCATCGGATTCTCCTCATCAGTCGCCTCCCGTCGTCATGTCCACGGGTGCTCTGTTAGGTGGCGTCATGGCAAAGAAGAGTTCCGGCCGACGCGATTCTCGTCGGCCGACGACACCGGGATCACCTGTCTATGATATCGCCTGCCGGCGAGCATCAGGAATACAGACTATTGGCCGCTTGTTCGCTTTCCTCGCGGGTGTATCCCCCGTAGGTCATGGCGGAAATAAACGCGGTACGGTCGGTCTTGGGGTACACTTTTTCATCCAGTAATAACCGGCCGACCTCTTCCGGCGTCAATTGTGGGTACTGCTCGTGAATCCCCCCCACCACATCCCAAGCGGCGTAGCCGAGCGTGCGGATAATCACGGCGACTTCCAGCGGCGACGTATCATCCTGATAGGTTGAATGAATCACATCGGCTATCAGTTTTGCGGTCAGCACGTTGACTTTGGACACATCGCTGTAACGGCTGCCCAGAGATTGAACAATATGATTGATGGCGTCTGCCGGTCCATAGCCTCTTTCACGAATTCGGGTTAATACCGAAACCATTTTGTCTCTCAGATCGATAAACATAGTGCTGTTCCTTCGTCAAAGTCGATAATCAACCCGAAGCGCGCGAAGGCTATCCCTGAGGTATAAACACATTTCCTTAATGGTCGCGTCTGGGATTTTCCTACTGGTCTCACACTGGTGACCACATCAACAAACCCGATACTTAATTTCAGCATAGGCGCAGATGCCTATCCTTCCACTGGCATTTCCCGCTTTGTGGGCAAACGCCGAATTTTTACGCTGTTCGCCCCCACCGATTGAAAAGGCCAAGGGTATGACTCCCAATACAACCTAATTCCATTAACGATACATTAATACGGCTTTTTATCGTTAACGCGACTCTCCCGACAAGAATGTGACATTGATAAGGTTGATGGTATCAACCTATTTCAGGGAACTGCACAACCCACATCTTAGCTGCTATGATCTCAAGCCCTAAGCTACGCCGCCTGCTCGCCATACGCATCTTGCAACAACCTAGTGAGCGATAACCGGTCAATAAAACCCGCTGAACGTTGATGATAATTCCCTGTAGGGGCAATCCTTCAGCAAGGAGGTTTAATCATGATTACCACTGACGGTAACAATGCAGTCGCCTCAGTCGCCTGGCGAACTCATGAAGTTATCGCCATCTACCCGATTACGCCCAGTTCGGCCATGGCAGAACAAGCTGCTGCCTGGTCGAGCGACGAGCGTAAAAATATTTGGGGAGATACCCCCCGCGTCGTTGAAATGCAGTCTGAAGCCGGAGCGATCGCTACCGTGCACGGCGCGTTGCAGACCGGTGCCTTATCCACCACCTTTACGTCGTCGCAGGGATTGCTGCTGATGATCCCGACGTTGTACAAACTGGCGGGTCAGTTGACGCCGTTTGTGCTGCACGTCGCCGCTCGTACCGTGGCCACCCATGCATTGTCGATTTTTTGCGATCACTCCGATGTGATGGCGGTGCGCCAAACCGGCTGCGCCATGCTGTGCGCCGGCAATGTGCAGGAAGCGCAAGACTTTGCGCTGATTTCACAGATAGCCAGCCTGAACAGCCGCCTGCCGTTTATCCATTTCTTCGACGGCTTTCGTACCTCGCACGAAATCAACAAGATCGAACCGCTGAGCGATGCACAACTGCATACGCTGTTGCCGCAGGCGGCGATTGAGGCGCACCGTAAGCGTGCACTTACTCCTGAACATCCGGTTATTCGCGGCACGGCGTCGAACCCCGATACCTTTTTCCAGGCGCGTGAAGCGATCAACCCGTGGTACGACGCGGCATTCGGTCATGTCGAACAGGCGATGAACGACTTCGCCCGCGAAACCGGCCGACAGTATCAGCCGTTCGAGTATTACGGTCATCCAGACGCGACCCGCGTTATCGTGATGATGGGGTCCGGCGTCGGCACCTGCGAAGAAGTGATCGACACGCTGTTGACGCGCGGCGAAAAGGTCGGCGTGGTAAAAGTGCGTCTCTACCGGCCGTTTTCCGCACAGCACCTGCTGGCGGCAATCCCGCAAAGTGCGCAGTCCATCGCGGTGCTGGACCGCACCAAAGAACCCGGTGCCCAGGCGGAACCGCTGTATCTGGATGTGATGACCGCGCTGGCGGAGGCGTTCTCACGCGGTGAGCGCCCACTTATGCCGAAAGTGATCGGCGGCCGTTATGGGTTGTCGTCAAAAGAGTTCACCCCGCAATGCGTAGAAGCGACGTATAAAGAGTTGGCGCTTACCAACCCGAGACCTCGCTTTACCGTCGGTATTTATGACGACGTCACCCACCTGTCGCTGCCGCTTTCCGACCAGCCGATGCCGACGCAGGCGTCGCTGGAAGCGCTGTTCTACGGCCTCGGCAGCGACGGAACCGTATCCGCCGCCAAGAACTCGATCAAAATCGTCGGTAATTCAACCCCGCTGTTTGTACAGGGTTATTTCGTTTACGACTCCAAGAAAGCCGGCAGCCTGACGGTTTCCCATATGCGCGTCGGCCCGCATCCGATTCACTCCGCCTACCTGATTGAACAGGCGGATTTCGTGGCCTGCCACCAATGGCAGTTCATCGACAAATACAACATGGTGGAGCGCCTGAAACCGGGCGGTATTTTCCTTATCAATTCGCCGTACAGCGCCGGCGACCTGTGGCATCGGTTGCCGCAGGAGGTACAGGCCGGGCTGAACCAGCGTCAGGCGCGGGTGTACTGCATCAATGCGGCGAAAATCGCCCGTGAATGCCAGTTGGGCGCCCGTATCAACACCGTGATGCAAATGGCGTTCTTCCACCTGACGCAAATCCTGCCGGGCGGCGATGCGCTCGACAAACTGCGCGCCGCCATCGCCGGCAGCTACGGCAGCAAAGGGCAGGAACTGGTAGAGCGCAACTGGCGGGCGCTGGACGCAACGCTGGCCGCGCTGGAAGCGGTGGCGCTGGAACCGGTCAATCCGGACAGCCCGTGCCGCCCGCCGGTGGTATCCGATGCCGCGCCCGATTTCGTCAAAACCGTCACCGCCGCGATGCTGGCCGGCCTAGGCGACAGCCTGCCGGTTTCCGCGCTGCCGCCGGACGGGACCTGGCCAGTCGGCACCACGCAATGGGAAAAACGCAACATCGCCGAAGAGATCCCGTTATGGAAACCGGCGCTGTGCACCCAATGTAACCACTGCGTGGCCGCCTGCCCGCATTCCGCTATCCGTGCCAAAGTCGTCCCCGCCGAAGCGATGGCCGATGCGCCGGCATCATTGCAGTCGCTGGATGTGAAAGCCCGCGACATGCGCGGTCAGAAATATGTGCTGCAGGTCGCCCCGGAAGACTGCACCGGCTGTAACCTGTGCGTAGAAGTGTGCCCGGCCAAAGATCGCCAAAATCCGGACATCAAAGCCATCAATATGGAACCCCGGCTGGAACATGTCGCGACCGAGAAAACCCAGTACGACTTTTTCCTTACGCTGCCGGAAATCGACCGCAGCAAGCTGGAACGCATCGATATTCGCACTTCGCAGCTGATCACGCCGCTGTTCGAGTACTCCGGCGCCTGTTCCGGCTGCGGCGAAACCCCGTACATCAAGCTGCTGACCCAGTTGTACGGCGACCGTCTGCTGGTCGCCAACGCCACCGGGTGCTCCTCGATTTACGGCGGTAACCTGCCGACAACCCCCTGGACCACCGACGCCAACGGCCGCGGGCCGGCCTGGGCGAATTCGCTGTTTGAAGACAACGCCGAATTCGGGCTGGGCTTCCGCCTGAGCGTCGACCAGCACCGCCAGCGGGCCCTGCGCGTGCTGGCGCAGTTGGCCGCGCAACTGCCTGCCGACCTGGTCGCCGCCTTGCAAGACACGTCGGTGAATGTCGATACACGGCGCGAACAGATTGCCCACCTGCGTCAGTCGCTCAGCGTCATCGACAGCGACGACGCCCGCCAACTGACGGCGGACGCCGACCATCTGGTGGATAAATCCATTTGGCTAATCGGCGGCGATGGCTGGGCCTACGACATCGGCTACGGCGGTCTCGACCACGTCATGAGCCTGTCGGAAAACGTCAACGTACTGGTGCTCGATACCCAGTGCTATTCCAACACCGGCGGTCAGCAATCGAAAGCTACCCCGCTCGGCGCGGTCACCAAATTTGGCGAGCAAGGCAAGCGCAAAGCACGCAAAGATCTCGGCGTCACGGTGATGATGTACGGCCATGTCTACGTAGCGCAAATCTCGCTGGGCGCCCAGCTAAACCAAACGGTGAAAGCGATTCAGGAAGCGGAAGCCTGGCCGGGGCCGTCGTTGATCATCGCCTACAGCCCTTGCGAAGAGCACGGCTACGATCTGGCATTCAGCCACGACCAGATGCGTCAGTTAACCGCTACCGGATTCTGGCCGCTGTACCGTTTCGACCCACGTCGCGCAGCGGAGGGCAAACCGGCGCTGGTAACGGACTCTCGTCCGCCGTCAGCCAGCCTGAGCGAAACCCTGCTCAACGAGCAACGCTTCCGCCGTCTCAACAACCAGCAACCGGAAGCCGCAGCCCGCTTGTATGAAGAAGCCGAGGCGGACCTGCGCCGTCGCTATGACTTCCTCAGCCTGTTGGCTGGCAAGGCCGAAAAAAGCGGGCAGGAATAATACTGCGCGTGCAAACCTACGCCGGGAGCGGGAAACCGTTCCCGGCGGTGTTCCCGTTGTTCATCGCGTTATTTCCCTGCATTGTCCTGCCGGTCACCGCGCAGCACGAGACTTATTTATACCCGTCATACTTCAAGTTGCAGGTGCGTTGGCTGCGTGACTCGGCCCATCAATGGGCCTCGCCCTTCGGGC